>JBOFWC010000251.1:0-6054 GCA_051653405.1 Proteocatella sp.
TGGCTTGTTTTATTAACAAATCTGCATCACGTAAAAACCTACCACAATGACCAGAATCTTTATAAGTATGTTTTAAATGATTTATTTCATTAATAGATTTTTTCAACATTTCCAATAAATCAGGAGCTTTTGATATTAAAATAGTATTTGAATCACTTTCTTCACTCTCGTCATATTTAGCCACTAAAGCTATTGTATTGCCGTTATCATCAGCTATTTCTTTATATAAATCATTGTAATCAACTATATTCCAATCTTTTTTTGTTCCTTTAAATTCCATAATAAAATACAACGCCTAACAATGGTTTTATGCAAGCGTGGTTTTAGGCTTTATCCAATCGCTTGTTTTTTGTTTGTAATTTAGTTCTTAATCAAAGTTTTGGTTTATATTTCCACGCCTGACATAAAGCCCCGAACCGTTATGCGTCAGCTTCCGAAACCTCGATAGAAACAGAAACATTTTCTTGAACAGTTTTATTAAATGAATAATCAACCCTTACATAATGTTCTATTTTATCAACTATAAAGGATTTTTGTATTTCTTCAGCCGTCCAAAATTCTTTATTCCTATTGTTTACAGATAAATGAATAATTTGTCCAACGTTAAAAGGATTGCTCTCTAAATTCAAATTTTGTATTTCATTTCCATCTTTGTCAATAATTTCTATTCTCATAATTTTTTATTTTTTGATTAATATTTATCTAAATAAAGCCGAACGCATAACAGCAGTTACACAATACCAGCCGAATCAACGTAACCGCACAGGCTGGCATCGTGTAGCTGCGTAACGTTATGCGAGATGCTAGCAGAACTGCTAAAGAACCAAACATTCCTCGAAAATCATACCGACAACCAATTCTTTATGTTCGTGTTTTGGCGACCAAGAACCCATTAAGGCACGAGCATACATATATGCATTTTCTTTCCAAGTTCCTTCAACGTCTTTTTTTAGTTCAATTTTACCGCCTGAATAAAAAAGTTCTGAAAATTTTTCCATTCCTTTTCGTGGGTTTCTTTTTTCTGCTTCTTCAACAAGTTCTTTTGGTGTGTTGAATGTTGGGAAAGCTAAATCTTCTTTCGTTACTTTTGGAAATTTGTAAGTTGATAGATCCATTTTTTACATTTTTATTTGATTAATATTTTTTTCAAAAACACCATCGCATAACACCGTGTTGTTTTCAGCTTGCGAAGTGGCTTTGGTTATTATTGTTTTGTGTTTGTACTCTTTTTGCTTATTTAGTGTTGATTTTGTGCCTTTACAGCCGAAAATCAACACGAAAATCGTTAACTGCTATTTTTCAGCCAACGTCCCATCTTCATTGTAATCATCGTTCTCAAAAGTTAAGGCAATGAATTTATCTTGTTCCTTTTCTTCTGCATCATTATCTAATAACTCAACTTCAAATTTTACGTGAACTCCGACAGTTCCATCTTCTCCATTGTGAATGTTTTTTTTCCAATCAAAAATAGCAATATGATAATCTTCATGAGAAATATCATCAAGCATTTTTATAAATTCTGACTTTTTCATAATGTTTGTAGCGCTTAACCTTGCAATCGGAATTTTAGGAATTATCGGAAATATTTGAAATTCCGATAATTCCTTTTGATTTAAAACTTGTTTTGATACTCTAAAAGAATGTTTTTAATGTGATTTTTGTGAATTGATTCTAAACCCACTCCTTTTTCATCTTTGAAAAATAAAAGCTTCCAATCTTTTGCTTGTAAATCAGAATTAGTTGGTACATAAGCGTAACGAATTCCAGTACTTAAGCAATGCTGATAAAATCTGTCTTTATACAGCGTAATAACCGTATCATTTTTCACAACTTCACGTTGCGCAAATCCCTCGTTATTGAGGTGGATGTGAACCAATGCAAAGTCGCAATTAGGCTCGATAACAAAATTTTCCATTTGTAATTAATTTTAAATTTCGATGTTTAATCCCGAACATCGATTACGGGTATATTAAAACAGCAGTTAACAAGTGTTTTGCTCAATTGTGCCGAAAGTAGTTTGCGGTCAGGCACAACTGAAGCAAAGCACTCGAACGTTATCTGCCATTAAACACCGAACCTACTACAACCAAATGTAGTCTTTTCTCCATCATCATCAATTATCCAAAAATTTGACCCTTCAACATCAATTATTAGGTATTCATTACCAACTTTTACATTTGGGTTTCCAAATCTAAGTTGTGGCATTTCTTTTAATTCAAGTTTTTGTCCTATGTATTTTTTCATCAGCCGAAAATTAACGGCACATAACACGGTATATATGTTATACGCCAAATGAGTGTCGTACTTAATTCAATGTTCGTGGCTAGGCGTACAACACATATACCCGACCGTTATCGGCAAGCGTAAGACGACCACTGCACAGCCATAGCATTTGCAATTCCATCAAACGTTTTGCTTCTTAATTTTGCTCTTTCTTCTTTTGGTAGTTTCCAAGCATCTGCATACCAAGTAGGCATACTTTTACCACTTGCAAACTCTGTCCTTTTTGGTGGCTCAACTATATTTGTCGGCTCTAACTTTGGCAATCCTTTTAGCCATAAGCAGGTTTTCTTTTCAAATGGGTCGCCAAATTGATACGGGTTTATTATTTGGTCAGGTTTTCGCCATTCGCTACTCATTATGCCTACTGGGTTTTCAATAGCTATAAAATCGCAATCAGCATCAGCAAACATTTTAAAGAATTTAATTGCAAATTCTCTGTCTTTATGTCTTTGTATTGCTTGTTCACCATAGCGTTCAATATTAAACCATCTATTCCCGGTTACAGTTAAATAAGTGCAAGGCGGAAACGCAATTATCATATCCCATTTCAATTTCAGCAAATCGGTTACATCGTGCTGTAAATGCCATTCAGGGTGTCCGCCACTTTCAGGTAGTAAATCACAGCTAAATGCTTCGTGTCCTAATTTGCGTAATTCCTTTGTAACCGCTTGACTTTCCTCACAAGCAACAAGCACTCGGAGAACGCCAGCCGATAATACTGGTTTGGCAAAATGGCTGTTTAGTTCTTCTATCAACATTTGTTTTTAATTTTAAAGTTTAGTAATTCTATTTAGCTTCGGGTTCAGCCACTTCGCCAAGCCCGAAACCGTTAGCGTAAATTACCTCCTAAAATTTTTGCTTTTATCTTTCGGGTAAAGTGCTTTTATCAGTTTTTTGTACTCTTTATCAGTTACCTGCAAAGGCGGTAACTGTCCGCTAACATACGTTTTGTCGCATTGTGGCACTTGGTCTTTTTCTGCATTCATAGCTTCTTTTTTGTTGTTGTGATTTCTTTGACAAATGTACAAATAAATTTATAACTACAAAATAAATAATACTTTTTTTTAATAAAAAACCGCCTTTTTACTTTGGCGGTCTTTTTTTTGTGTTTAGAAAGGTAAATCATCTTCTACATCAACTCCAGATAAATCTTCACTTTGTTGCGGTTCTTGCTCTATCCTTAACTTTGACCAGTCAACTACATTACCTAAGATTGGAATTGATTTTTTTTCTTCTTCGGACAAACTACTATAATAATCCGTTGGATAAGATTGTTTAACTAAATGCGTGTTCTTTTGCTCTGGTTTTAATTTTGATCGATCTTTGATCTCTAAACCTGACAAATCTAGGTAAACACCTTTATCTCCAGCATATAAATGATTTTCATTTATAGGAATTATCAAACAATCTACTTTCCCTGATTTCCCATTCAGCATTTGCCTTGAATGCTTTAGTTGTGATAAATTAATTTTAATACTTAAACTCATTGCTTTATTTATTTAATGTTAAACGTAATTCCTTTATTTTCTCTTTGTAAATCGACATCTTTTCTTCGATTTCATTTACACTTAATTTTAATGGATAATTCCTTTTTTCTTGAAGCTCATCAAACTTTTTTAATCCTATTCTTTCTTTTAGTTTAATAGCGTATTCGTTTACATTACCGTGTTTATGTTGATTACAGTGAACACATTGACCGTGGACGTTATTCTCATCATATCGCAAATTTGGATAAGCTCCTACGCTCATAAAATGCCCTGCATCATATTTCCCTGTTAAAAATCTATCACAACTTATGCAAGTTTTTCCATTATCCCGTAGTCGTATGTAAGTGTTAAATACAATTTGACAAGCTTTTAATAGTTCGCTTTTTGTTACTATTTTAGATTTCAATTCCTTTTTACGATCTTTCCATTCTTTTGATCTTTTAACTTTTAAATACTCAATTGCACAATTTGGCGAACAAACTACCTGAGAATTATTTTGAGGAGTGAATTTCACCTTACACATTACACACTTACGACTGTAAATTTTTTTCATATTTTATAATTTCGTTATAGTTGAACAACCACATTTGACTTAATTCCTTTTGTATCTCGTCGTGTGTCAATGGCTTTTCGTATCTTTTTAATTTACCTTTATAATTTCTTTCAATAAACCACTTCCCTTCGATATTTACAGGATATAATTTTATACCAAATTTTAAACATCTTACCATTTCTATACTTATATCTGGTATATTGTTTTGAAGTTGTTTTTTTGCCATTATTAAAAAGGTATATCATCTGTCTTAAAAGCATCATTTAAACTAACTTTAGGCAGTTCATAATTTCTTTCAAAATTAACATATCTATTCTGAATTGCATCATAGTCAGCATCTATATCATACATCCTCATGTAAGCTAAATTACAACCAATACGCACATATCCTGTTTCACCACCTCTAAATTTAGCTATATCCAATTCGGCTGTATTTCTTGTGCTACTTCTTTCATCGTCATCCCATTCATCTATTTTGTAATATTCAGGGCGGTAAATAAAAACAACCATATCAGCATCTTGTTCAATACTTCCTGAATCCCTTAAATCACTCAACAAAGGTCGTTTACTAGCTCCCCTTTGTTCAACTGACCTAGACAACTGGGACAATGCGATGACAGGTATATCAAACTCTTTAGCCATAGTTTTCAAACTACTTGAAATTATAGAAATCTCACGTTCTCGACTATTTATTTTTTTATCTTCAATTGTCATTAATTGTAAATAGTCAACAAAACAAATATCCAAGCCTTTTTCACGTTTTATTTTAGCCAATTTTAGCTTCATTTTCATTGGTGACAACCCAGCAGTATCATCAATTGTAATAGGTAATTTTGAAAGTATTATAGCGCATTTTTGTAAAAAATTCTTTTGGTCTTGACTTAATTTACTTGTTTGCCTAATTAAATCACTTTCAATCCCCGAAATAATCCCCAATAATCGACCTATAATTTGGTGAGTACTCATTTCTAGCGAAAACATTGTGACATTTACACCGTTAAACGCCATGTACAATAATTCATTCAAAATATAACAAGTTTTCCCCATGCCTGGGCGACCTGCAACAATAGTTAAATCTGTATTATAAAACCCTCCTGTTGCCTTATTAAATGAGGTAAAACTACTTTTTATTGAACTTCCGTTTTTTTGTGAGTTTGGTATATAATTTAACACATCTTCTTGAAAGTTCATAGTTTTACCGACCGTTAAAATATCGTTAACACTTCCAAAATTAGAATAAACATCGTTTAGTAATTCAAAAACGTCAAAATCATCATTATACGAGTTTATTATTATACTTTCAGAGTAGTCTATGCACTTTCTTTGAATGTACTTTTGTAAAATTATAGCACAATGATAATCCAAGTGAGCTGACGATGATATTTTTTGAGTCAATTGAATTAAATAATAATCACCTCCAGCTTTTACAAGTTTGTCAATTCTTCTCAATTCTGTTGATAACGTTACTAAATCAATAGGCTTACTATCGTTATACAAATTTATCATAGCTTCAAAGATGAATTTATGATTGTCTTTGTAAAAAATCTCAGGCTTTAATTTTTCTATAGCTTCATGTATAGCGTCTTTATTTGATAAAATAGCCCCTAAAACAGCTTCCTCAACATCTATTGCTTGTGGCGGAACTCTGCCTAAATTCGTTTTAACGTCGTTTTCTTTCATTTTAAGCTAGTTTTTTTCGTTTTGAGTGGTAATTGTTATTTGCTTGCGTTT
>JBOFWC010000252.1:0-1773 GCA_051653405.1 Proteocatella sp.
TATTGATCAATCAGAAACGTTTGAAGTTTATTAAAAGTATAGAAGAGGATTTATATAATGATGCTCTGCGAAAAGGTGTAATTCAATATTCGCCTGATATTGCAGTTGCTAAAAAAAAGCTTAATTGACAATGAAAAGATTTTTTGGTCTATTTCTTTTTGCTGCAGTATCTTTTATTGCGAATGCACAAGATAGTAATGTTATTGATGAGATCGTATGGGTTGTCGGTGATGATGCGATCTTGCGTTCTGACGTTGAAATGCAGCGATTACTAATGAGTGAGGAAGGTAAAAGGTTTAATGGTGATCCATATTGTGTAATACCAGAGCAAATTGCATTGCAAAAACTATTCCTGCACCAGGCAAAACTAGATAGTATAGAGATTCCTGAGGCACAAGTTGTAATGTATGCAGATCAGTCAATTGCTGAAAGGATTAAAAGAGCTGGTTCTAAAGAACAACTGGAAGAGTATCTGAACAAGCCACTTCCCCAAATCAGGGAAGAAACAATGGAAATGATTCGAGAGCAACAGACCGTACAGAATATGAGATCAAAGATTACGGGTGATATTAAACTCACACCATCGGAAGTTCGCAGATATTATAACGAGCTACCCAAAGATAGTCTTCCATATATTCCAATGACGGTCGAAGTTCAGATAATTACGATGGAGCCTAAAATCTCTATTCAAGAAATTGATGCTGTAAAAGCTAGACTCAGAGATTTTACTGAGCGTGTTAATTCGGGAGAGCAAGAGTTTTCAACATTAGCACGTATGTATTCTCAAGATAGAAGTAGTGCTATTTACGGTGGAGAAATAGGCTTTAGTGGTAAAGGAATGTTAGCTCCTGAATATGCAAATGCCGCATTCAATCTAAATGATAATAAGAAAGTTTCTAAAATTGTTGAAACTGAATTTGGTTACCATATTATTCAGCTTATTGAGAAAAGAGGAGATCGAATCAATACTCGTCATATTTTGTTGAATCCAGAGCCATCTGACAAAGAAATTGAAGATGCTGTTGTAAAGATGGATTCTTTATATAATGATATGTTGAGCGATAAGTTTTCTTTTGAAGATGCAGCTTTATTTGTTTCATACGATAAAGACACCAAGAATAATAAAGGTATCATGGTAAACTCTAAAGCTGAAAATGAGAGAAATGGTACTCCTAAATTTGAAATGAGTGAATTGCCAATAGAAGTGGCAAGAGCTATTGATGCATTAGAGCCAGGACAGTTCTCAAAACCTTTCAAAATGAAGAATGAGAAGAATAATAAAGATGTTATAGCTATTGCAAAACTTAAAACGAGAACACCAGGGCATAGAGCGAATATGGCAGATGATTATCAGGTGTTAAAGCGAATTGTAGAGCAAAAAAAGCAAGAAGATATCTTGAGTAAATGGATTGCAAATAAGCAAAAAGAAACATATATTCGTATCAATCCAAATTGGGTGAAGTGTGATTTTATGTATCCAGGTTGGATAAAAGAATAATGATTCTAATTTATCATGTTGAGATTTAAATTGAAATATATTTTTAGCGGGCACAATATCCTTATTCTTGGGATGTTGTGCCTGTTTGGCGTTAGTCATGCCCAAGTTATAAATGGTGTGACTACAGAGTCCGATACAACTATTATAGCTGCCGATACGATTAGTAGTATAGGAGATTTGCCTAATCGTAAAACAACAAAAGTCTTTTTGGAGCATACTGATATTCTAGAGTTTAATAAGCAACTGCGTAATGAAGCCAAGTTTCTGAAAGGTAA
>JBOFWC010000253.1:0-6337 GCA_051653405.1 Proteocatella sp.
CAAGTAAAGCGCCGCTATTGATTGTAAAAGAGCTTTAATGTTCCCTAAATATAAAGAGTTATATCTATCATGTTTAACGGCTTGATATGACTTAGACCAATATACTTTTGAGCGTTTGTCAGCACCTTTTAAAGGGGCTAAAATCCGATTTTCTTCTTTTATAAAATGAAAATTACTTGTACTTATAATAACTGTCTTGTCTTCAATATTCCAATTTTGATTTAATAATGCAATACAATCGGTATCAAAATAAATATCTTTGCTGCCACGAATTTTAGTGCCACCATTATCAAAATACAGCTCTTTTGATATAGCCTCAATTTCCACACAACACCTTACCAATAAATCAGCGATAAAAGGAGAATATATCTCTAAATGATGTTTATTATCAACTAATTTTGGAGTTTTAGTTTGGTTGTCAATCTTTAAAGTGGTGTCCGTAAATAGAATATATTTAGATAATTCCAACACTTCATCTTCCAAGTTTAAATAAACTTGCCAAAACATATTTGTTTTTTCCATAATTTACTCCATTGGTTTAATTTTGCTTTCTATAAATGTGATTTCTTCATCTGTCAAGTTGTATTTTGCGTAGAGTTGCTTATCAATCTCTGGTATCGTCTTGCTCCAATCAATGTCTGATTGGTTTGTAAAATCTTGAATAGGAACATATTTCCAAACTTTTTTTGTATTATCTTGTGTTACTTTTAATATTCCAAGCATACATCTTGCAAACTTAGATTTAATATATTTTAAGATTGATTCAGCTTCTTGTATAGTTTCAGTTGCACCCACAGAAATATATGTCTCTGTATAACCAATTAAAGGGGTACCAATTAACGGTGTAGATAATACTTCACCTATTGAACCACTTCCGTTTGCTTTTGGCAACATTACTTTATACTTATATAAATTATCAATAGGTGCCAAATAGTCTTTTCTAAACCAACGATAAACTCTTTCATTATTATAATTACCAAATAGCTGAATATATTCATTTCCGTCATTAGGTTTGTTATCTGTAAACAATTTTGGCATTCTTTCAAATGCACTTGTGGAAATTCTCCGATCCGATGTTTTCTTCATCTCTTCAGGATGTTCAGAGTAAACTTTGTCATCATATCTATACTGTCCTCGATTAAGAATTATTTCGGATAAACTTTCAGTACTTAAACTCCATACCTTTTCTTTAATTTTATCTAACTCTTGAAAAGCACAGTATGTGCCGATTTTTCCAAAATTTTCACTCTTATCTCTAAAAGTTATTGTAACTCCACCTTTAATATCAACATTAGGAAAAACATCTGTACTGTTTGAAGTATAATAAATAACCTTAAAGTGTTCGTCATTAAGTATTTTTTCATTCCAATTCTTTGGTGTAGCCCCAGCATTAAACAAAAAACGAGCAGGAGTAATAAAAGTTACTTTATCCGATATATTAAATGCACTATCCATAAACAAATGATAAATAGGCTTATCATTTACAGTTCCTTCGGTTGCCTCTTGATACGGTGGATTTCCCACCACGGCATCAAATTTCATTTTTTCACTTCCTTTTTTATCCCAAAAGCTTGTGCGAGTTACTCGCTCTACAAATTGTTGTGGCTTATCCTTCAGCATACCAATAAGGTCATCAAATGCATGGGAATTGACCTTTACATTCTTAAATCCAACCAGTGTTCTCTTTGTAATCGACTTTGCCATAGGTGTTTTGCATATGACAAAAATATTCTTTTCCACCGTTTCATTCCACAGTTTTTCTTGTAACTCTACTGTTAACTCGTTCTCTTTAAACTGCTGACACTTGTTGCGAAAAATGCTATATGTCACATACATAGGATAGAGTCCTGTTTTAGAGTTTATTTCTAATATCTGAGCCTTGCTGTTTGCAAGGGTGTTGACAGTCACCTGTCCTTGGTCTACAAAGCGAGGTGTTTGCAATCTGTTATTGTCATCGAAATCCTCACCGTAAAATACATAACCGCCCAAGCAATCACCCATGTGCATATTTACTACACGCCACGGTGTCAAAACGGTTTCCTTATCGGGGTTTTTGAAGCAGGTAAAGAGCTGTGAGATTTTTTGTACTCGCTCGGTTGGAAGCAGCTCGTCTGCACTCTTTACGGTGTTGCGGATTTTTCTGCCTGCTGAAACAAAAATCTCAGGATCGTAGTACCGCATGAACTCTTTAAAAAGCTCTTTTGTGACACCTGTAGGCATAAACTCATTCCAAGAATCGGGATCAACAATTTTATCATCCAAGAACATATCGAGAGTGAAATCCTCTTGAATGTCGATATCTGCACCATAAATAAGCAGTGGCATACGAATAGAAATACCACGCAAAATAGAAATAGCAGTATTCTTCTGTTTTTGCTGTTCTTTTATTTTTGCAAGGCGTTCTTCTTCCTCGGGCGAACGCTGTCCTTTGGACTTTTTCTCAATCTTCTTGAGTTCCTCGTACTCCTCGTCTGTTAAGCCTTGCTTGTTTATATCAATGTCTTTTGATTTAGGAGCTGATTTCGATGCACCAACAATCTTTTTAAGGTTACTAAACTTTGTTAAGTCTATCTCGTTCAATTTGAGAAGTTCGTCATTATATAGGCTATTGTCATCAAAACCGTTTTTAACAGCTCGATCAGCATAAGCTCGCTTTAATTGCTGTAATAGTCTAACCTCATCGTATTTCTTCATATGTGTTCCATCTATAGAAATAACCGGACAGAAATTTAAAAACTCGCCAAGAATAGCTCTATCATTGATATCTGTTTTTCCTGCTTTTGTAGAAATGGCTACCGATTCAGCTACCATTTTTAAGGTTCTATCGGGTGCGAAGTCAAAGACATAGCAACACTGCTTTATCTTTCCATTTTTATTACAAGGAGACTGTACCCTGAATATGGTTTGCAGATAATTTGCGGCGGAAGTAGAAAAAGAACCCGACAGCATGAAAACAGCATTCCATTCTGGAACAGTAACACCTGTGGTCAGCTTTCCGCAAGAGAGTGTAATAGTATATCCATCATCAACTGTATCGCTGATAGTTTTTTGTACTTTCTTTAATGCGTCCTCAGTCTTTTCTTCTTCATCGCCGTCACCAGCCACATTGACAATATCAAATACCCCACTACCAAAAACAGGGTGTTGCTTTAACAGCTTGCTCAGTGCCTTGGCCTCCTTTACCCCCGGTACCATCCATAATGCGTGCTTAAACAAACTTCGATATTCTTCTGTGGCATAGGGGTAGTGGCTATCTTTATCAGCTCTTGTAATGAGATTAAGAAAGCTCTTGATATCATCCTCGTGATAGAAATCTCCTACAGCTTTATCGGCAGGAATAAGCTTTCTGTCTATTGACATATCGCCTGTCCACACTCTAAAAAACTCACGGAAATTAAAGGCTTTATCTTCAATTTCCACATACTTATCACCGGCAATCAGTTTGCCCAAATCGTATGTGAAAATCTTAAGCTCAGGAAGCTCATCATAGGGGTTGGAGTCACCAAAGTGCAGCTTGTCCCATTCTTTTTTTGCCTGTTGTTCCATGATGTAGTCCCATGTGTAAACATTGTCCTCGTACTTATCCAAGATATTGAATGGAGTACCTGACAGAGCAAGAAATTTCGTTTCATATCCATTGCCATCTTTGACGATATTTTCAATAACGGCATCTCCCAATGCAGTAGTGGTTCCCTCATGCGCTTCGTCTACAATAGCAAAATCCCAATTAAGTGAAAACGCTACGTCATTTTTATTGAATTTTCCGCCGACAGTATCAGAGCCGCGAAGGTCTTGGATAGATGCAAAATATACAAACTTTTTGCCTGATTCAACCAGCTGTTCAACGGTGTATCCACTGTGCTTTGAGCCATATATGCAATCCTTATCACCATGAAAAATCTTTCCAAAGTCCTCGTACCACCCGCTGTCAACGACAGGGCGGTGAGTGATAATGATTGTCTTTTCAAACTTGCATTGCTTGGCAACCTCAAGAGCAGAAAGAGTTTTTCCAAAACGCATTTTGGCATTCCAAAGCATTTTGTTGCTATTTTTGAATTGCTCCAAAGTTTTCTTGATTGCTCTTTCTTGCTCGGGTCTAAAGATAATGGGAGTAAATCCATCTAATTTTGCATTTGATAGATTTTTCACATTCTTCTTTACAGCATCTATTGCTTTTAAAGCCGTTTCCAAATCAATTTTGAACCATTCTTTGCTTGTTGAGCCTTTTAAAATATGCTTTGAGATGCCTGAATTCACAAGAACGCTATGGACATGGTAATCTCGAAAAGCCTTAAGAGTAGGTTTCCCTGTTGCTTTATCTCTGACAGTATGTATTGCAAGTTCAGTATGCAAAAGCTCCGTTGTAACTCCTGCTGTATTGGTGTATTGTTTAATTCTATCTTTGGCCGATTGATTCAAAGTCTTGCAGTTAGGTGGCAGTCTGTCAATAGACTCATCCGTTTTTATAGTTGCATCACCTATTTTAAGAAGACCTTTATGCTTTCCATCATTGATTCTAAAAATATAAATCAGTTTATACTCAAACGAAGTTTCAAATAAATTATTCATTAGACTTTTCCTTCCACCAATGTGATATATTCTATAATGACCTTTGACCGCCAATCTTTTATTTTACAGTAAGATTGGCTGATTTTTTCTAAGTTTTCAGCCGTATCTTCAAAAAAAGTTAATTGAACAACTCTTTCCCCGATTGCCTTTAACGGTACAGTGTAACCGATACCATCCATTTGCCATATATTCCACGAAATAATTGTTGCAATACGCTTCATTTCTTGCAATGTAGGTTTTCTATTCCACTTGTGCTTCATGTTATCTATGAAGGTATATAGCAAATTTTCCCTCGCAAGTAGCAAATTGTCTCCTTGGTATTCATATCCATAGATGCTTTGAAATGCTCGTTCAGTCCATTTGAACCATTCTTTTTCAGTGTCGGTATTTTCGTTAACTACACGCATTTTTCTATCTAATAATCCAATTCTTGACTGTATCTCAATTGATTCTCCACTGACGGTATCGTATCGGCTGACAAGATATGGTGCCTCGCCACAGGTGATTTCCATTCTCTTTGCATCCACATAATCTTTCCAAGTTTTGCCCTTTGTGTCAGGAAACGATATCTTTTCAGTGGTAACCATCCAGATTTGCTTTCCTTGAATATTAAATACCTCTTCTCTGCCAAACCACTGTTCATCTACCAAATTGTTTTGTTCATTGCATATCCAAGAGGGTGTGAACACCTCAGCTTTTTCTCTTGTTCTGTTTGTTTGTTGTATTTCATGCTTTGTAATACGAGGTTGAATAATTTTTGTATTTCTGCCACTGATGGCATTTAACTCTATTTCACAAGAAGACCGATAGAATTCACCAAACTCCACATAATCATTTGTTGCCCAAATTATATCTTTACCTGTTGTTCTATCCTTAAGAAGAATTTTTAGCAAATCCCTTCCATAAGAAATAATATCATCTTCTAATATATCTATATTATTATTCAAGTCCACTTTTCACCACCATTGTTTTTTATTTTTCGACTTTTATAAAGTCTAATATATCATCAACACCACAATCTAAAACATTGCATATGCTTTCTATTGTATCCAATGATACATAGCTATTTCTCCTAAGCCTTGTAACAATATTTGCTGAGAAGTTAGCTTTTTTTTGTAACTGCGATGCCGTCATATCTTTTTCAATCAATAGATGGAATAATTTCTTGTATGTAACCGCCATGCGAACTCCTCCTAAATAGAATATCTCTTAAATTTATTATATCACGCAAAAGTGAAAAAAGCTATATATCCATGATACCACGCGAACAAGTCTATAGATTACTTCAAGCTCTATTGCTCTTGTGTTATATCTTATTGAATTGAATTTATATATATACTTCAATTGCATCTTTATTTCAGTCAACAATATCTACATAATAATACTTACAGCAAAATTTGTCCAATATCGGATTTTACTTTTCTATAAACTATTTATCATCTATATTTGAGTGCAAAAACTATACAATATTTACAATTCCATTTGTTATGTGCTGAATTATCATTATACATTTAGAGTTACACGCATAACCCATAGTATTCGTTTCAAAAAAAATCCCAGATTATTTTTCAAAATGCTTTTTCAAGCTTTGAATAATCTAGGATTTAAACTCTTTTTAAATATATTTAGAATTCTGCTGCTCCTACGGTTCTTGGGAATGGTATTACGTCTCTTATGTTAGTCATTCCTGTAAGATACATTATAAGTCTTTCAAAACCTAGGCCATATCCAGCATGTTTTACTCCGCCGTATTTTCTAAGTTCTAAAT
>JBOFWC010000254.1:0-9759 GCA_051653405.1 Proteocatella sp.
ACCATATACTGTTCGTCAAATTTCTCACCTAAAATGAATCTATTTCCTGAATTTATATTGAAAGCTTCATCCATTATCTCATAATATTTTTTTTCTTTGACATCTAATAGATATATACTATCAAAAAAATCACTGTCTATGAGTTCTAAATCATAGCTTAGTCTAAAAAGTATATATCCTGGAGCTAGAATTTCCATTTTTTTATAAAAGAAAGTATCTTTATCGAAAGTAAACCCTAGTATACTTCTTTGTCTTCTGCGCTCTAAATCTATTTCAAAAAATTCTATATAATCTTCATCATCGATTTCTGTTATCGTTGTGAAATAAAGTTTTTGTGTACTCTCTTCAATGTTTTTATTTAATAAATTTATAGGCGTGTCAAAATCGTATAACTGTATATTTTCCGCATGGTGCCCTGTATCTAATCTGTTTATAAGATGGTCGTATTTATTGTACTCCCATATTCCTTCACTCCAAGTATCTTCCATTCCTATTATAAGTTTTTCAAAATAGATGTTGTCCTCAGTTATGTTTATAGGTTTAAATAGTATTTTAGGCACTTCTTGGGAATTATTCAAGTACTTTAGATTAAATATTTGCATTATATCGCTTCCTTTTTGTTTATACTCTTTGACATTTGCAACATTTGTTACTTTATGTTCCTGCTCCCAGGCTTTATATATTCTATGCCTTGTTTGCAAAGTGGACAATCATCCGCTTCAAATGTCTCGATTTCAAGTTTTATAGAACTTATAAGTTCTATATCTACATTACCTGCTGTTCTATCTATTATAGATGCCAGCGCTATAACCTCTGCTCCCATAGATTCAAGCAGTGCTTTTACTTCTAGTGACGATTTTGCAGTTGTAACTACATCTTCACATATTACTATTCTTTGACCAGGCTTTACTTCAAAGCCTCTTCTTAATTCCATTTTCCCATCCACTCTTTCAGTGAATATCGCCTCTTTGCCCAATTGTCTTCCAAGTTCGTAAGCTACTATAATTCCACCCATAGCTGGCCCTACAAGAAGATCTATATCCATAGTCTTTAGCTTTTCTGCTACTGGTTTTAATATAGCTTCTGCTTTGTCTGGATATCTTAAAACCTTTGCACACTGTACATATCTATTTGAATGTTTTCCTGATGTTAATAAAAAATGTCCTTCTAATAATGCTTCGCTCTCTTTTAATATATTTATCATTTATATTATACCTCTTATCTCTTTAATTGTTGTATTTTCTTGTTTAAAATAATTTTCCATTCCTTTTACTATATCATAGCCTGCCATAGGATTCATAAATGATGCGGTTCCAAATTGAACAAGCGTTGCTCCTGCCATTATAAATTTTATAGCATCTTCAGCATTTGTTATTCCACCCATTCCTATAACTGGTATCTTTACATTTTTGCACACATCTCTAGTCATCCTAAGTGCTATTGGCATTATTGCTGGACCTGAAAGTCCTGCATAGATGTTATTAAATGTGGCTTTTTTGGCATTTATATCAATATCTAGTGCATTAAATGTATTTACTAAGGATAATCCATCTGCCCCTGCACTCTCTACGGCTTTTGCAACTTCAATCAAATTATTTGCATTTGGCGATAGTTTTACTACTAGAGGAAGGTCTGTAAGTTTTCTTATTTTAGATGTTATAAACTCCGCATCACAAGCATTTATTCCAAATGCCATTCCGCCCTGTTTTACATTAGGACATGATATATTAAGTTCTATTATATCTACGCCGTCATTAGTTTTCGCATGCTCGTCGATAAGCCTTACAGCTTCTTCATAACTTTCTAGGTCAGATCCACCAACATTTGCTATGACTACTATATCCTTACTTTTCATAAATGCCAATTCATTTTGTAAAAATGCTCTTACTCCTGGATTTTCAAGTCCAATTGAGTTCATTATTCCTGAAGGAGTTTCAGTTATTCGTATTCCATCATTTCCATTTCTAGGTTCAAGCGTAAGCCCTTTACTCGAAACGCCTCCAAGTATTGATATATCGTAAAATTCATTATATTCTTTTCCAAACCCAAAGGTCCCTGAAGCGCCTATTACAGGATTCTTAAACACTTTTCCAAATACTTCCTGCTTCATTAAAAAGTCACCTCCTTAGCACCAAACACTGGCCCGTCTTTACAAACTTTTACCATCTTCTCTCCTGATTTACATGAACAGGAAAGACATGCGCCAAGTCCGCAGCCCATATGTTTTTCTAAGGATACAAATACATTATCATGTAGCTTGCTTACAGCCTTCATCATAATTTCTGGTCCACAAGTGAATATTGTTTCATATTTAGAAAAATCTATTATTTCTGTAATTAAGCCTCCTATTTTAAACTTTATATTACAACCTTTAAATAAGCTTTCTATAGCCAAAATTTCTTCTGGGCTATATACATTTTCTCTTATTCCTATATAAAAATCAGCTTTTTCATTATTTCGTGCCGCTAAATAAAGTGGCGCCATTCCTATGCCCCCTGCTATTAAAGCGGTTTTCTTATTAATTTCTGGAAATCCATTACCATATGGTCCATGTATTAACATAATATCATTTTCTTTGAGTTTTGAAAATATATTTGTTCCTTTTCCTCTAACAGAATATAAAAAAGTTACCCCATAATCATCACAATCAAATATACTTATCGGTCTGTAAAGCGTCATATCACGGTCTTCTGCCTTAAGCATAAAGAATTGTCCTGGTTTTATATTATATTTTCCAGAAACCTTCATTATATATATATCTTTTGCTATATGTTCATTAAAAATTATTTCTCTTTTATTTACTTGAAGCATTCTCTAAGCTCCTTTGCTAAGTCTTGAGCTCTTTTTAAAAGCTCTTTTCTAAAATCCAAATCATCTGAAATATTTGCGGTATATCCTCTAGATACATTTATTACTCCATTTTTGTTCTCTCTTACAATATGAGCTATGTCTTCAATCTTAGCGCCTTGAGCTCCATATCCAGGTATTAATAAAAATATTCCTTTTGTTTTTTCTTTTATAATATCTAACTCATTAAGGTTATTAACTCCTACAACTGCTCCAAATGGTGCAAAGTCCGAAGTGTTATCCGCTTCTTTTCCCCACTGATAAATTTTATCAAGCATATGCGCATACAGTGGGCTATCTTTAATTATTAAATCCTGAAAATCTCTTGATCCTGAGTTTGAAGTTTTAGCAAGAATAAATGCTCCTTTATTTTTATCTTTCATATACTTCTCATATGGCTTTATTGCATCTTCTCCCATGTAAGCGCTAAGTGTAAGGATGTCTGCTTCGAAATCTCCTTCAAAGTGTGCTTTTGCATACATTTTTGCAGTATCTCCAATGTCGCCTCTTTTTATATCTGCAATTGCTATGTGACCGCTTTGTCTTATCATCTTTAATATTTCACTGTAAGCTTTAAGTCCAAGTAGTCCTTCTGACTCATAGCATGCGATTTGAACTTTATAGCATGATGCATATGCTTTTGAAGCTTCGATTATCTCTTTTGCATATGAAACGTATTGTTCACCTATACTTTCTGTTGAATTTCTAATTTCTGCGGGTACATGTTCTGGTCTTAAGTCTATACCTACACAAAGGGGGCTCACCTCTATTGCTCTTCTTCTAAGCTCTTGCATTATCATAAATTATTTCTCCTTTTGCTATTGTATATTCTATTTTTCCCAAAACATCCCATCCATGATAAGGCGTGTTCTTGCTTCTTGTTTCAAACTTATTTTTATCTATTTTATATGATTCATCATTTACTATAACTAGATTTGCTTCATTTCCTTCTATTATATTACTATTTAACCCAAGCATTCTTGCTGGAGAGTTCGACATAAGCTTTACGAGTATGTTCATGTCTATGTCATTTTCATAGAATACTTTTCTTACCATTGAGTAAGCAGTTTCTATATTTGCGATTCCTGGCGCTCCGTTTGCTTTATCTTCCTCTGTATGAGGCGCATGATCTGTTCCTATTGAATCAACGTATCCATTTTTTATGCTCTCTATAATAAACTCCACATCTTCTTTTTCTGCTATTGGCGGATTTACTCTATAATCCAAACCATAGCTGAATATATGATGCGGAGCAATTTCTACACTAATATCTAAATTTTCTTTTTTACCTTCGATTATAGCTATAAGAGATTCTTTTCTGCTTATATGGCAAAAATGCATTCTTCCGCCAGTTTCTCTTACTAGCTCTAGATTTCGTTTTACCATTTCAGTTTCCGGCTCATCATGATCTAGTATCATGAATTTCATATCTCTCGATTTTTTTAAAGCTTCTTTTAGAAGCGCTGGACTATCGACATTCTTACCATCGTCTGAAAATATTTTTACTTCCTTTATAAGCTGCTCGAAATCTACGAGTTCTTTTCCAGCAAGGCCTTTTGTTACTGCTGCAATTTGAATTATATTAATAGGAAAGTTTTTTGTATTTTCTTTTACAAGATCTATAACTTCCTTGCAATCTGCTACAGGATTCGTATTCGCCATACATACAAGTGTCGTATACCCACCTTTTGTAGCTGCTCTAAAAGCTTCTTCGTAAGTCTGCTTATTTGAAAAACCTGGATTTCTAAGATGAAAGTGCATGTCTACAAAAGATGAGAGCAAATATTTGCCCTCAGCTTCTATAGTATTTATTTGTTTTAATTCATTCTGCTCTAAAAATCTGTCTATTTGTTCTTTCCCGATAAGTTTTATTTTGTCCTCTGATATCAATAAATCCGTCTTTTGCTTCATATTTTCGTCTACTATTACTGCATTCTTAATTAATATCATTCTTACCTCTTTTTCTCATATCTTCTAAAGTAAGAATAAGTGCCATTCTTGCATACATGCCGTATCTAGCTTGGGCGAAATATTTAGCTCTTGGATCATTGTCTACATCTTCTGCTATTTCATTTACTCTTGGAAGTGGATGTAGTACAATCATTTCATTTGAGGCTTGTGCCATCTTTTGGCTGTTTAGTATATATACGTCCTTAAGTCTTTCGTATTGTTCTGCGTATTCAAAGCGCTCTCTTTGAACTCTAGTCATATAAAGTACGTCTGCTTTTTGAATTGCTTCATCAAGGTTTTCTAGTTCTTCATACTGACTTTTGTCTAAAAGCTGCTTGATGTAATCTGGCATTTTAAGTTCTTTTGGTGACACAAAGTAGAATTTGTTATTTGGGTATCTACTCATAGCTTTTACCAGTGAGTGTACTGTTCTTCCATACTTTAAGTCTCCTACAAGTACAAGATTAAGATTGTCAAGTCTTCCTTTTTCTTGGCTTATAGTCAGTATGTCTGTAAGTGTCTGAGTTGGATGCTGATTCCCTCCATCTCCTGCATTTACAACTGGTACTGTTGCTACTTGTGCCGCTTCCATTGGAGCTCCTACTTCAAAATGTCTCATTACTATGAGATCTGAATATGCCGCTACCATTCTTACAGTATCTTTTAGAGTCTCACCCTTTGATACAGAAGTGTTTTGAGTTCCTGTAAAACCTATTACAGTCCCTCCCAATCTCTGCATTGCCGCTTCAAAACTAAACTTCGTTCTTGTTGATGGCTCGTAAAAAAGCGTAGCCATTACTTTTCCCTTCATAGCATCTATATAAGATTGCTCGTTGGTCATTATGTCTCTGGATACGCTAATCAAACGTGATATTTCCTCAGTAGAAAAATCACTTATTTCAGTTAAGTGCCTCATATTATTCCTCCTTGTTAGTCTCTCTGTACTAAGTTAAAAGAGCTATTAAAATTTTCTATTTAGATAATTCTACTTCAATGTTCCTAGTTTGTCAATATACGTGTATAAAAAAAAGAGATCTTGAATTATCAAAATCTCTCTCTGATACTTAATTATTCTGGCTTTGGTGCATCAACTGGACAAACTCCTGAACATGCTCCACAGTCTATACAAGAATCAGCGTTTATAACGTAGATTCCATCTCCTGCAGAAATAGCGCTTACTGGACATTCAGCTTCACAAGCTCCACAGCTTATACAAGCATCTCCTATAACATATGCCATATCAAATTACCTCCTATTTAAATGTTGTATATTACCATTCGATTATAACAAATAATATATATCCTGTAAATATTTTACCTTTAAAATTTATTTTTTTATATTAAATATCATTTTTAAAAAATTTTTATAGTATTATTCTCATTATTTTTTTAAGTTTTATATACAATTTAATTTAAATGAAGTCATAAAATAGAAGCTTCAATTTTACTCTTATTTAATTCTTCTTGCAGTATGCAATTGTATTTATTGAATTTTTAAAAAATGCATTCATTTAGTATTTATTAGTATAGAATATTATTTTTTTTCCCCCTTGAATTCTATTAACTTATATTCTATAATATAGGAGGAAAATGTATTCTTAAAAAAAATACATATGTAAAATAATATTAAATAATTAAGAGGAGTGTGTTAAAAATGGACGCTAAAAACGTTAAAGAATCACTTAACCCATTTGAAATTGCTCAAAGACAAGTAAAAAATGCTTGTGATAAATTAGGAGCAGAACCAGCAGTTTATGAAATTTTAAAAACTCCAATGAGAGTTCTTGAAGTATCTTTCCCTGTTAAAATGGACGATGGAACAATAAGAACATTTACAGGTTACAGATCTCAACACAATAACGCTTGTGGTCCTTTCAAGGGCGGAATCAGATTCCATCCAGGTGTTACTCTAGATGAGGTTAAAGCACTTTCAACTTGGATGACATTCAAGTGTTCAGTAACAGGAATCCCATACGGTGGAGGAAAAGGTGGAATCGCTATCGATCCTAAAGACTTCTCTACTGCAGAACTTGAAAGAATTTCAAGAGGATTTGCTAGAGCTATAGCTCCAATAATAGGAGAAAAAGTAGACGTTCCTGCACCAGACGTTAACACAAACGGACAAATCATGTCTTGGATGGTTGATGAGTATGCTGCAGTAACTGGCGAATATGCTCCAGGCGTATTCACTGGTAAACCAGTTCAATTCGGTGGATCTCTTGCTAGAACAGAAGCTACTGGATACGGAGTTGCTTTAATGGCTAAAGCTGCTATCGAGAAGTTAAACATAGACTTCAAAGGCGCTAAAGTAGCTATTCAAGGATTTGGTAACGTAGGAAGCTACGCTGCACTTTACGCTCACAGATTAGGAGCTAAAGTTGTTGCTATATCTGATATATTCTGCACAGTATACAACGAAGAAGGAATAGATATCGAAAGAATGTTTGCTGATCCAGTAAAACCAATCAAAAACGATAACTATGGAAAAGAAATCACTAAAGAAGAGTTCTTTGCTCTTGAGTTAGATGCTCTTATCCCATGTGCACTTGAAAACCAACTTACTTCTGCAAACGCTGGCGATGTAAAAGCTAAAGTTATCTGTGAGGGAGCAAATGGTCCTACAACTCCAGAAGCTGATGCAATATTTGCTGAAAAAGGAATCCTTTTAGTTCCAGATATCCTAGCTAACAGTGGTGGAGTTACAGTTTCTTACTTCGAGTGGGTACAAAACCTACAAAGATTCAGCTGGACATTTGAAGATGTTCAACAAAAACAAGAAGGCTTAATGTACAAAGCATTCGATGATATCTGGGCTCTAATGGATGAGTTCAAAGTAGATATGAGAACTGCTGCATACATGATGAGTATAAAGAGAATTCAAGTTGCTATGAAATTCAGAGGATGGTACTAGAATTTAATATACAAAATAAAAAAACTGCTATTAAGCAGTTTTTTTATTTTTAACTGTCAAAAATATTACTACTAAAAAAAGAGATATTATCCTAAGATTATATCTCTTTTAATTTTCTATATATTAGTATGATTTACCCATAATAAGCATTCTGTCAGTTTCTTTTCCACAAACTATACACTTATTGTATCCTAGGTCCACTTTATTGAATGGCATACATCTTGTGCTTATTCCAGTCTCATCTTTTATTAAATCTTCACAAGCTGGATCATCACAAAGCATTACTTGTGCATATCCTGTCTTATCTTCAAAAGACGCCTTAAGTTCATCATAAGTTTCTACTGTCCAAGTTTTCTCTTCTCTGAATTTAGAAGCTCTATCAAAAAGATTTTGCTGAATTTCTTCAAGAAGATTTTGGATAGATGTTTCAAGATTATCCATAGACATAGTGATTTTTTCACAAGTATCTCTTCTAAATACAGTTACTTGATTTTGCTCTATATCTTTTGGTCCAATCTCTATTCTTACTGGAACTCCCTTCATCTCCCACTCATTAAATTTAAATCCTGGAGTTTTTGAAGTATCTGAATCAAATTTCACTTTTAAAGTAGCTTTTAATCTATCATTGATTTCCTGAGCCTTATCCATAACCCCTTCTTTTTTAGCTGCTATAGGTACTATAACAACCTGAATTGGTGCTATTCTTGGAGGTACTACAAGTCCTCTGTTATCACTGTGAACCATTACCATAGCTCCTATAAGTCTTGTTGTAGTAGCCCATGATGAAGTCCATGCAAGTTTATGCTTTCCATCTCTGTCTAGGAATTTGATATCAAACATCTTAGTAAAGTGCTGTCCTAAGTTGTGAGAAGTACCAGCCTGAAGCGATTTTCCGTCTCTCATCATAGCTTCTATTGTGTAAGTTCTTAATGCCCCAGCAAACTTTTCTTTTTCAGTTTTTACCCCTAATTTTAGAGGAATAGCCATATGCTCTTCTACAAATTCTCTGTAAAGTTCAAGAATCATTAAACATTCTCTATCAGTATCCGCTTCATCCGCATGTACTGTATGTCCTTCATGCCATAAGAACTCAGAAGTTCTAAGGAAAGGTCTTGTTGTTTTTTCCCATCTAACAACGTTATTCCATTGATATATCAGAAGTGGAAGATCTCTATATGATTTAACCCATTTAGAGAACATTGGGCAGATTATTGTCTCTGAAGTTGGTCTAACAAAAAGTCTTTCTGGAAGTTCATTATCTCCATTGTGTGTAACCCAAAGTACTTCAGGTGCAAATCCTTCAAAGTGATCTACCTCTACTTGAAGAAGATGTTCTGGTATTAACAGAGGGAAGTATGCAGGAGTATGACCTGTTTCTTTAAACTTTCTATCTTCCCAAGCTACAATGTTTTCCCAGATAGCATATCCGTATGGTCTTATTATCATAGCCCCTTTAACAGGCGCATAATCAGCTAATTCTGCTTTAAGCACTATGTCAGTATACCATTGTGCAAAATCTTCATCCATACTAGTAATTTCTTTTACAAACTCTTGTTTCTTTTCACTCACCTTAAATTCCTCCTTATATTTTAAAAAAATATTATGCAATAAAATAAATGCAATAAAAAAACTTCCGCTCCCTAAAAAAAGGGACGAAAGTTATAAATTCCGTGGTACCACCCAAATTGATACAAAAATGTATCCACTCGATTATCTTTAACGCAGATTTACGGTAAGTATCAGTTACTGCTCCGAGGTAGGTTTCAAAAATATTATCCTAATGAAAGCTTTCAGCCGGTGACTTTCAATCTCTTTTACAGGCATCTATTTTTTACTGGCCTCTTCATCACATTTTTATTATACATGATAAGATTATATTATCATTTCTATATGTTTGTCAAGCTCTTTTAAAGAAAAGCACCAACCTCGAGGTCAATTCCTTGCGAGACTGATGCTAAATGGTGTGCCCAGAGGGATTCGAACCCCCGACCTTTTGGTTCGTAGCCAAACACTCTATCCAGCTGAGCTATGGGCACATAAATATAAAAATTG
>JBOFWC010000255.1:0-30415 GCA_051653405.1 Proteocatella sp.
TGTTTTAATATAGGCTTATTAAGTTTACCCAAAAATCAAAAATTGCTCCGCAATCATATTGAATTAAAAATAAATTCAGCACCAGTTTCCTGGTGCTTATGTTAAGATTTTTTTAGGACATTTTCAAAAATGGTTGACATAGTATTTTTATATTTATTCTAATAACAAAAGCCACCACTCCTCATAGAAATGGTGACTCTTTATTATATTATTTTTTAATAATTGTTTTAAATCACATAAATTTATTTGTTATAGCATTACTTCTGCATACTCTTTTGCATTCTCCACACCGTATACATTCTCTATTATTAATATCTTTTGTAATCTCTACATCCATTTTACAGTTTTTCTCACAACGTTTACAATCTGTACATTTTTCTTTATCAAAAATCATTTGGTAAAAACTAAATTTATTAAAAATAGAATATAATGCTCCTAATGGACAAAGGTATTTGCAAAATGGACGATAAGTAAAAATTGAAAGTAATATTATCCCCATTAATACCCATAGCTTCCAGAAGAATAAAATCCCTATGGTATTTTTTAACGCTGTATTGGTTAGTACTAAAGGAATTCCTCCACCTAAGGTTCCTGCAGGGCAAATCAGCTTGCAAAAGAACGGGTCTCCCATACCATACTCATTAGTAACATATATTGGTAATACGATAACAAAAATAATTAAAATAATATATTTCAGATAACTAAGACCTCTATTTATATATCTTGGAATTTTAAATTTGGGTGTTTTAATTTTATAAAGCATATCTTGCAAAAATCCAAATGGACATAAAAATCCACAAATAGCTCTACCAAACAAAATTCCAAATACCGTGATAAACCCAATAATATAAAATGGAAACTTACTTTCACGATCACCTAATACAGCTTGTAATCCACCTATTGGACATGAATATAATGCTCCAGGGCAGGAATAACAATTAAGCCCTGGAATACAAAATAGTTTTGTTTTGCCAGTGAATATTTTCCCATTTATAAATCCAATCGTATATCCATTTATGAAAATACTGAACATGAACTGTATCCAAGTTCTCTTATTTATTTTATTTTTCATCATTTTGATCATCTACAAGAGATATTCTTTCAAGGATAGCTTGACGATAGTCTTCTTCGCTTCTTCCTCCAAAATGTGGCGCTCCAACAGCTTTTCCATTTGAATCTACAAAAATTGTTGTAGGAAAAATAGTAGTTTTATCATCTAATACACTTTTTATGATTTCATCTGGAATAAGTGTCATAAATTCAGCATCTGCATCTTTCATTACTTCTGCTGCAAATTCAGCATCTTTTTTGTTTTCTGCTGTATCTAAACAAATAGAAATGATATTACTGTCTTCAGGTCTATTTTTATAAAGATTTGCTATATCTGGCATTTCTGCAATACAAGGGCTACAATTAGTCACCCATATATTAACCATAGTAACCTTATAATCTTTAAAACAATCTTCTGCAGTAACAGTTTCTCCTGTGACTGTATTTGTTTTGAATCCCATTAAATTAATATCTGAAAATATTTCTGTTTGTTCTTTATTTTGCTTAAGCTCTTCTTCTGGTGTCAAAATTACTGCATCACTTGGCCCTTTAATCATTACTACCATAATAAACATAATAAACACTGCAACTAAAGCCCCTACTGAAATCCCTATAGTTTTAATTACTCTCTTCATTGTTTAAAACCTCCTCCAATATAAAATAGTATTTAAATTACCTAATTTTTATAAACTCACTTCGTACGATGTTCATTTTATATATTAGCACTCTTTTTATCGTTTTTCAATAATTTTTTATCATTAAACATAATATTTCTCAAAAAATAATCTTTTTAGAATTAATTTAGAATAAAAAAACACCAGCTCCTTAACGGAAATGGTGAGTTTTTAATTCACTACAGATTGAATACCACGAGCAATCAGAGCAAATTGATGATAATATTTTTTTATCAATTATATTTTTATTTACGATATCATTTAAAAAACTAAATTTATATTCAACATTTGGTTTAAATCCACATATTTCTAATACTTTTTGATCGTACCTGCTAACTTTCTCATTAGAATCACAATAAAACTCGCCGTAATATTGGCAGTGCTCGCAAATTACATCTTTACTACATTTTAGTATGATTTTGCAATCTTTATCTTCTTCTATTTTTGAAATTACGTTTTTCATATTTTCTGTAAAATCATTGCTATATCCTTCTCCTATGAAAAATTTCATACATAGAAGATGATGTGGTCTTAGTATCATTAAACTACCCCTCTAAGTCTTTTTACCAAAATTGCAGCTAAAGCAATTTTTAATATATCTCCCGGAATATATGGTATTACACATAACATAAGTGATTCTATTAATTTCATATCCATCACAAACATAAACCACAATGTTCCAAGGACATAACAAGTTGTTATTCCTAAAAACATGGCTATAGAATATCCTAATATATTTTGGGGAAACTGCTTTATTAGAAGCCCAATTACAAATGCTCCGACTACATAACCTATTATATATCCACCTGTTGGCCCAAAAATTACACTTACTCCGCCTGAAAAGCCTCCAAATACCGGAAGTCCTATAGCTCCTAATAAAATATATACAATTTGACTTAGACTTCCTCGCACTGGTCCAAGAAGTCCTCCTGCCATAAAAAAGGCTAATGTAGACAAACTAATAGGTACAGGGGTAAATGGTAACGGTATTATAATTTGAGAAAGCACAATGGTTATGGCTGAAAACATCGCTATTAGTATTATATCTTTTGTTTTTAATTTCATATCAAACATACAAACTCCTTTATTTTAAAATTTAATGATATTGTTTTTGAATTTACAATTCCTATATTTTTTTTATTTTCGATTTATTATATCACTGAAAACAGTATATGTAAACCTATATTTTTTTTAAGTTTACATGGATTTGCGTATAAAAAAAAGCTACCTAGAATTTTTTCTAAGCAGCTAAATTTTTATTTTCTAGAATCTACTTTCCAGAAGCATTTCTCTTGCATGAGCTTTTCTAAGGATAGCTCTTTTGTTTACTATAACTCTGTCAAAGTATCCTTTTCCAATTGGGCCTAATTCATCAAAGGCTTCCATTTCAAGCTTTAATGTATTATCAACTCTATCTTTTACAGTAACTCTTATAGTTAAAGTTTGCCCTATCATTGTAGGTTTTTCATGTGTCACATGAATTTCTTTTCCAATTGTTATTAACCCTTCATCTAGCTTTTCATCTATAAGTTTCGTGCTAGCTTCTATCATGAGCGCTACAAGTGACGGAGTAGCAAATAGTTTGTCTAACTCAGGATTGCCATAGTTGCTGGCAGTATCTTCTTCTGTAACAGTCTTCTGAATGGTTATAGATTCTCCAATTTCAAATTTTGGCATTTTTATCATAAGCACTCATCCTTTCATATTAAAAATATACCTACTATATTTTACCCTTTTAATGGGGTAATTTCTACATTTTTTTATGAAAATTAGTGCATATTATAAAATATTTTTTATTTTTTTTCATCATCTTCAGGTGAATCCGAAAATTTAACGTCTATTATCTTCTTATCTTTCGATTTTGAAGACTTTTCTTTTTCTAATTCTGAGGTGTTATCCTTACTTATATTGTTTAAATTTTTATAAATCTCGTTACCTACATAAAAAAGCATTGCGTATGAAACTACTATATCTTCTAGATAGCCAAATAGTGGAATAAAATCTGGCACTATATCTATTGGTGATACGAGATAAATCCCCATCATAATCAGCACAAATATTACTTTTATTTTTTCCAAAACTGATATATTTTTGCTTAAAATAAAATTCTTTATATTCTTTATATGCTTTACGTAAAAAATTACGCTATCTTTATTTTTAAAAAACATAGGCATCTCCATCTAATATATATTTTTTTCTGTAACTATTTTATCCATATTTATATCATTTTCTTCTACTGGTATTCTCTCTACTATAAATTTTTGGCGACATAATGCTATTTTTAAAAATTTTTGATTTTCAAGATATCTATCATAATAACCTGCACCCTTGCCTATGCGATTTCTTTTTTTATCGCATGCCGTAGCTGGTATTAATGCTAAATCTATATCCTGTGACTCTATCTTTTTGCAATATCCTTTTGGTTCTTCTATGCTATAAAATCCTATTTCTAAATCATCTAAGCTTTCTATTTGATATACCTCCATAGTATTATCTTTTTTACATTTTGGAACGCCTACTTTTTTTCCCCTGTCTAACAGTTTTTTTATTATACACTTTGTGTTTATTTCGTCTTTCATAGACACAAAACAAAATATCGTCTGTGCCTCATTTATTTCTTTTTGATTCATTAGGTTTTCTTCTATAAGTTTATCTGATTCTTCTACTTCATCTCCACTCATAGCTGATTTTATTTTTTTTATTTTATTTCTTAATTCCTTTTTTTCTTTTATAATATCCATAAGCACCTCATTTTCATTATACATAATCTATGCTTACTTAAATTTTATCATAAACTATCAGCTGAATAAAGATTTTATGTATTTTTTAATTAAAAAACCACAGGAGTAATTTTCCTGTGGTCTTATGTTAGCCCAATTTAGTCTGTATCATGTCTGCTAATTCTTTTGCCATTTTTGATATTTGATCTTTATCTTGTCCTTCTATCATTACTCTTACTAGCGGTTCTGTTCCTGAAGGTCTTATAAGTACTCTTCCTTTTTGGTTCATTTTTTCTTCTAGTAATGCAATTTCTTTTTTTATCTCAGCATCTGTCATATATGCATTTTTGTTCTCATTTTTAACTTTTGCATTAACTAATACTTGAGGATATACTTCCATTACCTCTGATAGTTTTGAAAGTTTAGTCTTGTTTGAGTGCAATATACTTGAAAGAATAAGTGAAGATAATACTCCATCTCCAGTAGTGTTATAATCCAAGAATATCATATGTCCTGATTGTTCTCCTCCTAGAGAATAATCATTCGCAATCATATTTTCAAGTACATATCTGTCACCTACAGCTGTAACTTCAAGGTCTATTCCTTGTTCTTTTGCTGCAATATGAAGTCCTAAGTTACTCATTACAGTAACTACAAGTTTGTTTGATTTCAGCTTTCCTTGTTTTTTTAGATGTTTAGCACATATAAGCATTATCTTATCGCCATCAACTACTTCTCCATTTTCATCTATAGCTATCAGTCTATCTGCATCCCCATCATAGGCAAGGCCTATATCTGATTTTGACTTTTTGACTGCTTCACAAAGATCTTTTGGATGTGTTGACCCACAATTTTTATTTATGTTTGTTCCATCTGGATTATTTGAAATAACATTCACTTCTGCCCCAAGTCTTTCAAATACATTAGGTGCCACTTTATATGAGGCTCCATTTGCACAGTCTAGTGATACTTTCAGTCCTTTTAAGTCCATATCTATGGCTTTTACTAGAAAGTCTTCGTATTCTTTAACATAGTTTTCATTGTAAGTTCTAGTTCCAAGATGTTCATGAGAGATTTCTACATCTATCTTACTCATGTCGCTTATATATTCTTCTATCTCAAGTTCGATTGAATCGTCAAGCTTAAGCCCTACAGAGTTAAAGAATTTTATTCCATTATATTCCATAGGATTATGGGATGCTGATATAACTATTCCTGCATCTGCTTTATGTTTTTTTGTCAAGTACGCTATTGCAGGTGTTGGCGCTACGCCTATATCAATTACATCTCCGCCTACGCTCATTACTCCCGATGCGATTGCACAAGAAAGCATATCTTTTGATATCCTGGTATCCGATCCTACAAATACTGTAGTTCTTCCATCTTTATTCTTACTATGCTTTTGAAGAACATATGCTCCTGCTCTTCCAAGCTTAAATGCTAATTCTGGTGTAAGTTCGACATTAGCTATGCCACGTACGCCATCTGTTCCAAAATATTTTCTCATATCAAATTAATTCCTTTGCTTTTATAATAATGTTTCTCCACTATTATAATGCATATTGCAAAATTTTGCTATAGACTTTCTCCACCTTTTACAAGAGCATCTCTGTTTTGTGGTATAAATTTCTCTTTTGATGGTCCAAAAACTTTTTTGAATGCTTCAAGTATAGATTCTATATCTACTATAGACATAGATTTTAATAGTGCTCCAAGCATTACAAGGTTAGCCGCTTTTGGGTTTCCTATTTCTTTAGCTAATTCATTTGCATCTATATAGTAAACTTCTACATCTGTTCTTTCAACTTTTTTTGTTATAAGTGAAGAGTTTATAAATATTTTTCCGCCAGGCTTTACATCGTTTTCAAATTTTATAAGTGAAGGCAGATTCATAATCATAGCTACGTCTGCATCATTTGTGATTATTGGAGAGCCGATTTCTTCATCAGATACAGTAACTGCACAGTTTGCAGTTCCCCCTCTCATTTCTGGACCATATGATGGAAGCCATGAAACATTTTTACCTTCTATCATTCCAGCGTAAGCAAGTAACTGTCCCATAGACATTACTCCTTGTCCACCAAATCCTGCACATATTATTTTATTCTCCATGCTATTTCGCCTCCTCTACATTTTTGAAGTTTCCTAGTGGATAGTATGGTATCATATTATCTCTTAACCACTGAAGTGCGTCTACTGGAGATAATCCCCAGTTTGTAGGACATGTAGAAAGTACTTCAACTAATGAGAATCCTAGACCTGCTTTTTGAATTTCAAAAGCTTTTCTTATAGCTGCTTTTGCTTTTCTTACGTTTGCTGGAGTGTCTACTGTAACTCTCTCTACATAAACCGCTCCATCTAGAGTTGAAATAAGCTCTGATATTCTTATTGGGAATCCATTTTTAACTGGATCTCTTCCGTCTTGACTTGTAGTACTTTTTTGTCCAACAAGTGTAGTTGGAGCCATTTGTCCACCTGTCATTCCATATATTGCATTGTTAACAAATATAGTTGTTATTTTTTCACCTCTAGCTGCAGCATGTACTATTTCTCCCATACCAATAGATGCTAAGTCTCCATCTCCTTGGTAAGTAAATACTGTATTATTTGGATGAATTCTTTTTATTGCAGTTCCAACTGCTGGTGCTCTTCCGTGTGCTGCTTCTTGCATATCACAATTGAAATAGTTGTATGCTAATACTGAACATCCTACTGGCGCAACTCCTATTGTTTGGCCTAGTACATCCATTTCTTCAAGTACTTCACCAACAAGTCTATGGATTATACCATGTGTACATCCTGGACAGTAATGCGTTGTTACGTCTGTTAGACCTTGTGTTTTTTTGAATACTACTGTCATTATTTTGTACCTCCTATTAGTTCTCTTGCTTTTTCCACTATTTGCATAGGATCTGGAACCATTCCGCCAGTTCTTCCTACAAAATGTACTGGTATTTTACATTCTACTGCAATTTTTACATCTTCTACCATCTGTCCCATACTCATTTCTGAACAGATTATATGTTTTGCTTTTATATTTTCAAAGGCTTTTGTTGGGTATGGCCATAAAGTTTTAAGTCTTATAAGCCCTGCTTTTACGCCTTCTTTTCTTAATTGATTTACTGCATTTCTTGCTATTCTTGAAGTTGTTCCATAAGCAACCATAACTATATCTGCATCTTCTACCATATAGTTTTCAAATCTTGCTTCATTTGCTTCTATAGCTTTATACTTAGCATCTAGTCTTAAGTTATGTTGTTCAAGTACGTTTGAATCTAGGTAAAGTGAATTTACGATATTTGGCTTTCTTACTCCACCAGTTCCTGTTGTTGCCCAAGTTTTTTCTGGTAAATCTCTTGGCTCAGGTTTTTTAAATTCTACTGGCTCCATCATTTGGCCTATCATTCCGTCTCCTACAATAAGTACTGGAGTTCTGTAGTATTCAGCTACATCAAATGCTTCTTGAACCATATCTACTGCTTCTTGAATTGATGCTGGTGCGTAAACTATATGTCTATAGTCTCCATTTCCTCCACCCTTTGTAGACATGTAGTAATCTGCTTGAGATGGCTGGATACTTCCTAATCCTGGGCCCCCTCTCATCATGTTTACTATAACTGCTGGAAGCTCTGCTCCTGCTATATATGTTATACCTTCTTGCTTAAGCGATATTCCAGGCGATGAAGATGAAGTCATTGCTCTTGCTCCTGCACCTGCCGCTCCATAAATCATGTTTATAGCTGAGATTTCTGACTCTGACTGAATAAATACTCCTCCAACTTTTGGAAGCTCTTTAGACATATATTCTGGTATTTCATTTTGTGGGGTTATTGGATATCCTGCAAAAAATCTACAGCCTGCCTCTATTGCAGCTTTACCAATAGCTTCATTCCCCTTCATAAGTACTTTTGCCATCGTTACTCCTCCTAAAATCTTTCTACTGTAATTACACTATCTGGACACATAAGTGCACAACTTGCACAACCAATACATTTTTCTGCATCATTAACTGCTGCCACGTTATAACCTTTGTCATTTATTACTGAGTTGTCCAAAAATAGTATTTTTACAGGACATGCAGTAACACATAGGCCGCAACCTTTGCAACGCTCTTGATCAAATATAACTTTTCCCTTTGCCATCGTAATTCCTCCTAATAAATTTTTATTAAAAATAGCCTTTGGCTAATTTAATCACATCCAGTCTTCCCTCATAATCATACTTATTGGCATAATCATGTCGGAAATCTCATTTTCAGTCAACTCTTTGTCAAATTCAGAATATTTTAAATTGCATGAAACCGTTTTCCTAAGTTCTTCTTTTTTATCCCAATAAGTAACATATCTTATTGGGATTCCTGTTTGCTTTTGAACTTCTTTTACTAACAATATTCCTTGCTCTATATCCTCAGCTTCGGTTTCTCGTAACAAATGAGTATTGCTTATTAAACCTGTAACTTTTAGATTACTTCTATATTCTATGTCTTTTATATACTCGATTACTTTTTCTGCTTCATTTGTATATTCTCGGTTTCTATTTATTACCATAAACATATCATACTCATATTTTTTTATATCATTACTCATTCTTCCAAGCACACGTGCCCCTACATCATCTCCGCCTACATCTATGATGTATTCATATCTATCATCGTATATAGGTTTCATTAAATCTGGTGCTAACGCTGGAAGATCTAAAGAACTATTTTTCAGTATACTAGAGAACGATTCTACATTGTATCCATTTAACAAGTCTTCTTTTTCTCTTGACCTAAAATATGGGTTTACTACGTCTATATCTGCAATTGCTACTTTTCTGTCAGGGCCTAATTCTTGTGAAAGCTTTATTGCATAGTTTATGGCAAATTCAGTCTTTCCACTACCATAATGTCCTACAATAATTCTTATCCTTTTATCGTTCATCAGCATTTTTTACCTCTACTTATTAGCTCCTAAATAAACCTTTGGAGCTTCTTCTTTATTAAGAACTCTAAGTGCTCCTTCAGCAAGTGCTATCATTTCATCTTCACCTGGATATACCACAACTTCTGCAAGTTTTGATACTCTTTCTTTTATCCAAGTAGTCATCATTTCTGAATAAGCTATTCCACCTGTAAGAATTATCGCATCTACTTCACATTTTAATACAGCCATAGCTGCTGCTATATCTTTAGCTACTTGATATGCCATAGCCTTATATATTAATTCAGCTTTTTGATCACCATTTGCTATAAGCGATTCCACTTCTCTAGCATCATTTGTATTTAAATATGCTACAAGTCCGCCATTTCCTTTTATTCTCTTCTTCAAATAATCTTTTGTATGATTTCCATCAAAGCAAAGGTTTATAAGCTGACCTACTGGAAGACTTCCTGCTCTTTCTGGCGAAAATGCACCTTCTCCATCTAAAGCATTATTTACATCTATTACTCTTCCTTTTTCATGAGCTCCTACTGATACTCCTCCACCTAGATGCGCTACTATTACATTTACTTCATTGTAATTTTTGCCTACACTCTTAGCATATCTTCTTGCAACTGCTTTTTGATTTAATGCATGGAATATAGATTTTCTTTCGATTTCTGGAATCCCTGATATTCTTGCTACATCATCAAGTTCATCAACTACAACTGGATCCACTATAAATGCAGGAACAACTGCCATATCTGCAATTTCTTTTGCAATTATTCCACCTAAGTTTGAAGCATGCTCTCCTTGAACTCCTTTTGCAAGATCTTCAAGCATTACTTCATTTACCTCATAAGTACCACCTTCCATAGGCATAAGAAGTCCGCCTCTTCCTACAATTGCATCAAAGCTATGAGGGCTTATTCCTACTTCTACAAGAGATTCAATTATTACTTCTTTTCTAAAAGATTTTTGTGCTGAAACACTTTCATATTTTTGAATTTCTTCGTTTGAATGTCTAAGTGTCTTCTCCATTATAAGATTTTCATTTGAAAAAACTGCAATCTTAGTTGATGTAGAGCCTGGATTAATTGCTAAAACTTTGTACTCTTTCATTTTATCCTCCAATTATATTAGAATTTATTTGAGTATAGTACAGCAAGTGCTATAGAATACATTTTAGTTTCTTCTGAATCTGCTCTTGATGTTAAAACTATAGGTTTTGATGCTCCAAGAATTATTCCTGCTATTTTTGAATTTGAAAAATAAGAAATGGCTTTATAAAGTACGTTTCCAGCTTCGATATCTGGAACTAGTAATACATCACATTTCCCTGCAATCGGATCTTTTATTCCTTTATGTTTAGCCGCTTCTTCACTTACTGCATTATCAAGTGCAAATGGTCCACCAACTATGCAGTCTGTAATTTCACCGTTTTTATTCATATCTACTAGAGCTTGAGCCTCTACTGTCGCTGGCATCTTCTCATCTACTTTTTCTTTTGCACAAATAGCCCCTACTTTAGGACACTCTATTTCAAGTGCTTGTGCTAGCTTAACTGTATTTCTTATTATAGCTGCTTTCGTATTAACATCTGGACTTATATTCATAGCTGCGTCTGTAACAAACATTAGTCTATCATACCCTGGAATTTCACAAACTGCTGCATGGCTTATTGGATTCCCTGTTCTAAGCGTAAGTTCCTTGTTAAGAACTGCTTTTAAAACTATCGATGTGTCTACAAGACCTTTCATAAGTATATCTGCTTTTTGGTCTGAAACTAATTTTGCAGCAATCTTAGAAGCTTCTACATTATCTTTTTCGTCTATTATATCATACTTGTTAATATCTATGTTTAAATTTGTGCAAATTTTTTCAATTTCTTCTTTATTTCCAACTAATGTGGCATTTGCAATACCTGCAACATTTGCCATGTCTACAGATTTTAAAACATCCTCATCCTGAGCACAGGCTACAGCTATCCTCCTAGGCCCTGCATTTTTAGCTTTTTGCATTATTTCTTCAAAATTTTTCATTTTTTCCTCCTATTTAGTCACTCTTTGGTAAATTTATTACATCAGGGGTTACCTTAATGTTTACAATTGGAAATTCAACTTTATAAAGCATTTTGTATTCTTCAAGTTGCTGTTTATTGTCTATATATAGTTTTATATTTTGAGTATTTACTTTTTCAGCATATTCTTTCCCTGCGAATAATTTGACCTCTATTTCATCAGGAAGATTTTGTTTTATATCTTCACTCTTATAATCCCCAGTAAAGGTTACATTTTCTTTTGGTATAGATATTGTATACTCTGAAACCTTTTCTTCTATAGGTTTTATTTTTATACTGCTTTCAGAAATTTTTATGCCTTCTACCATTTCAAGCTCATAGCTCAATCCATCTATACTGTTAAATTTGCTTATTTTTATAGGTTTTGTGCTAACATATTCTATGCTGTTTACAAGTTCTTCTTCGCCTTGTATGTCTACTGTGCTTTTTTCAGATTCAAAAGAAGTGTTGTTTACTGGTTTATTCTGAGAATCTACAAAATTAAGTTTTACAGGTACTGTTTTTGTTTTTTCTACATTTATATCTACTATAATATTTGCATCTCTTACCGTAACCCCCTCAACAACATGACCTTTGCTATCTACTGGAATTAGGTTTACTTTAGAACTAAAATCTGTATTTTGATTTTCAAGCTTAACTTTTGCTAGAAGTTTATCTATTTTTTCTACCTGAGATTTTGGCCCTTCTACATACAGTTTTGTTTTGTTTGGCGTTAAGCTTCCTATTATATAGCCATGCTGAAGATTGCCTTCAATTTCCATATCTATATTTTTTAAACTTACTACCGATTTTTCTAAAACTACATCTATATATTCTGGAACTATACTATATTCAATTTCTCTAGGCGTTTCTAGTAGTATCGTCATGGTGTTTGTACCTTCTTTTGGGTCATAAATTTCACCTTTAGGCTTAATTCCATTTCGTATATACTCGTTTAAAGTTGATCTTTTTGCTCTAAAATCTATTTTTACATTGAAATTTTGTCCATATGCAAAGGTTAATCCATTATCTCTTATTTCATCTATGTTTATAACACTTTCTACGGGTACAGTCTCGAAACTTCTTATAACTATAGGATCAACTTCTGACATAACATAAATCCACATAATAAAAGCAAAAGCAAAAGAAAATAATTTTATTTTAAAATTGTTTTTTAATTTCTTTTTCATCTATTCACCGCCTCTTTTGAAAAGTTTTCTCTCTTCAGATCTTTTTAAGTTTTTCTTCAGATAGATTTCAAGCTCTTCCTGAGATAAATTTTTAAAAAGCTTTCCATTTTCCGCGATAGATATTGCTCCAGTTTCTTCTGAAACTACAAGTGATATACAATCTGATCTTTCACTAATCCCAAGTGCTGCTCTATGCCTTGTTCCTACTTCTTGGTTTAATTTATTATTTTCAGTAAGTGGTAAAAAGCAACCTGCTGCCATAACTCTGTTTCCTCTTATTACAAGCGCTCCATCATGTAGAGGTGTATTTGGAATAAAGATATTTATTAAAAGCTGCTTGCTTATTTTTGCATCAACCACAGTTCCTGTATGAATTATTTCATTAAGTCCAGTTTCTCGCTCAAATACTACAAGTGCCCCTATCTTAGATTTTGAAAGTGAGCTTGCTGTTTGTACAATCTCTGATACAATGCTTTCATAGTCCAAGTTCCCATCCATATTAGATTTAACTAAAAACTTCGTTCTTCCTATGTGTTCTAGTGCTCTTCTGAGCTCTGGCTGAAACACTATTAAAAGCGCCATCAATCCTACTGTCATAGTGTTTTTTAAAATCCAATGTATAACTTGAAACTGCATGAGTTCTGATATTTTACTAGTCAGAAGTAATATAACTATACCTTTTACTAGCTGTTCTGCTCTAGTTTCTTTTATCAACAAATATACATTGTAAAAAACATATGCTACAATAGTTATATCTATTATATCGAACACACTGATATTCATTATTATGTCCTTTAATTCCCACATTAGTGTTCAGCCACCCCCTTCATGATATACTATTTTTATATTATTTCACACTTAAGAATTTATTTCAATAGGATTGTTATAATTACATTCATTAAATTGTTTCTATTTTTTAGTTTTTTAATTCATTTAGAGATTTTCCTATTTTTTAGTTTTCTATCTTAATAATTTATGATATTATAATAAGTGTTGTTTAAAAATATGCATCCATAGCTCAGTTGGATAGAGCAGCGGCCTTCGAAGTCGCGTGTCAGGGGTTCGAATCCCTTTGGGTGCACCAATTACTTAAATTTTTCAGGAGGATTAATATGTCTTTAGTCTTAATCGCAGACGACAACAAGTTAATTGTTTCTATTTTAGATAATTATTGTAAAAAAGAGGGTTACGACACCGTTTTAGCTTATGACGGAGAATCTGCTTTTGATGCATTTAACAAGGTTAAGCCTGATATAATTCTCCTCGATGTCATGATGCCTAAAATGGATGGCTTCGAAGTATGTCGTGAAATTCGTAAAGTTTCTAACATCCCCATAATAATGATTACTGCTAGGGGAGAAGATTTCGAAAAAATAATGGGACTTGATATTGGTGCTGATGATTATATAGTAAAACCATTTTCTCCTGGTGAAGTAGTAGCTAGAATAAAAGCTATTCTAAGAAGGCTTAGTTTTGGCGAAAAAGCTCCTAATTTATTTACTTACGATAATTTAACTATAAATATAAATGACTACAGCGTACTTATTGATAAAATGCTAGTTCCTTTAACAAAAAAAGAATTTGAGCTTTTTTGGACACTCGCAAGTAATAATACTAAAGCTTTTTCTAGAGATGTACTATTAAATACTCTGTGGGGTTACAATTATTTTGGAGATACTCGAACTGTGGATTCTCATATAAAGAGACTTCGTTCTAAACTCGATGCTTATCCTCATCCAAAATGGGATATCAAAACTATATGGGGAGTAGGATATAAATTTGAAACAATTGAATAAATCTGCACCTAAACCTCTAAATTAATTTTAGGGGTTCTTTTTATTACATTACTATTACTTTTAAAAATTTACTTTATGAAATAAAACAAATTTATGTTATAATATATTGGATTAGGAGGTTCTAAATATGGACAAAGATATTGAACAAAAGACAAAAAAGAAAAAGAAGAAAAAAATAAATTTTTTAAAGTTACTCTCTTTAATACTTGCTTTTGTAATCATTATAGGTACAGTTTCCACTCTAGCTATGGCACTTGTTGTTATAAAAACGGCAGAGCCTATAGATCCTACAAAGATTTCAGAGCAATTAGATGAAAGCTCTTTTATCTTCGATGACAAAGGAGTACTAATAGAAAAAATTTCAAATGGTGAGTACAGTAGTGTCGTTCCACTTCAACAAATTCCAAAAGATTTACAAAATGCTGTTGTTGCGATCGAAGATGAACGTTTCTACGAACACAATGGAGTAGATATCAAAAGAGTATTCGGGGCTCTTTGGTATGATATTAAGACTATGAGTCTTGCTCAAGGAGCATCTACAATAACAATGCAAGTTGCCAAAAACCTATACACTACTATGGATAAAACTTGGACAAGAAAGCTAAAGGATATTTATTATGCTATTGAAATAGAAAAAGTTCTTAGTAAAAATCAGATTCTTCATGCATATCTAAATACGATAGGCCTAGGTAGAGGTACAAGAGGAGTTCAAGCAGCTGCTCATATCTATTTTAATAAAGATGTGTCTGAGCTTAACTTAGCTGAATGTGCTATGATTGCAGGTATAACAAAAAACCCTTACAAATATTCAGTATATATAACCGCTCCAATAACTTTTAATGACGATTTTTCAAATATGCAGGTAAGCTTAATACCTAGTAATGAAGAAACCCCAGAACCAACTTCGGAAGAAATAGAAATATATGGAAAACTTCTTCAAAATGGACTAATATCAAGCCTTGAATATGACCAGCTTAACAAGAATGCTTTTTATGCTAGAAAAGCAGTTTTAAATCCTGATTCTAAAGAAAGACAGGAAGTTGTTTTAAAAATGATGTTAAAAAACAACTATATATCTGAAACTCAATATAACGAAGCTTTAAATTATCCTATCGAAGTAAAGCTTGGTAAGAGAAAACAATCTAATATATCTTCATACTTTGGTGATAAGGTTAAAGAAGAAACTATTGTTGCCTTAAAATCGGTAGGTTATTCTGAAGAAGATGCAAATGACATACTATATAGTGGCGGACTTAGAATCCACTCTACTTTAGATAGCAGAATACAAGGCATCCTTGAAGATGAAATTAACAATCCTTCAAACTTCCCAGGAAGCAGAATCGATTCTGACGGAATTCCTCAGCCACAGGTAGCTTCAGTTATAATGGATCAGTACACTGGACAAGTAAAAGCGCTAGTTGGAGGAAGAGGTATCAGCGGAAGTAAAATTTACAACAGAGCCCTTAACCCTCGTCAGCCGGGTTCTTCTATAAAGCCACTTTCAGTTTATTTACCGGCTCTTGAAAATGGTTTTACTGGCGCAAGTGGAATAGTTGATAAACCTATAAAAAATGAAAAAGGTGAATACTGGCCTAAAAACTATAGTAGTTATGAAGGCCCTACGACACTTCGAAACCTTGTAATTAAATCTTCCAATGTAGGTGCCGTTCAAGTCGCACAAAAACTTGGAACTTCAAAAATGATAGATTATCTTAAAAACATGGGAATATCAACCCTAGTTACTAGAAGTGATAATTCATCTGTAAATGATGAGAACTTATCATTGGCGCTTGGAGGAATGTCAAAAGGAGTTACGCCACTTGATTTAACAGCAGCTTATGCTTCTATTGCTAATGGTGGTACGTATACAAAACCTATTTTCATAACAAAAATTGAAAATGCAAATGGTACTATTTTATATGAAAATAAACCTGAAACAAGACAAGTAGCTTCGCCTCAAGCCGCATACATTATGACCGACATAATGAAAGATGTTGTAAATAGAGGAACTGGCGGTCGTGCTAGAGTAAACAATATGGTTACTGTTGGTAAAACAGGTACTACAAATGATGAAAAAGATATTTGGTTCTCAGGATACACTCCATACTACACAAGTGCATTATGGATCGGAGAAGATCAACCTAAAGATTTAAATAAAACAAGTGATGTTCCATCTAGATTATGGGGAAGAATAATGAATAGAGTGCACGAGGGACTTCCTAGTAAAAATTTTGATAGACCTTCTGACCTTTCAAGTGCTACAGTCTGTAGAGAATCTGGTCTTATAGCTGGTGCAAATTGTACCAGAACCTATAGTGAACTCTTCATGTCTGGTACAGTTCCAAATAAAGTATGTGATATTCATGAATCTGTAGTTACAGATGGTCTTCTTGATGAAGAAACTATAGAAAATTCAGTAGAAAATGACCAAAAAGATCAAAATCAAGATAATTCTAATACTGAAAACTCTACACCTGAAGAAAACAAACCATCTGTAGAAACCCCTAGTACAGATAATTCTAATACCGAGAATCCTTCTGAAGATCAAAATAACACTGGAACTGATAATGAAAATACTGGAACTCCAGATAGTAACACTCAAAATAATGGTAATGGATTATTCTAATTAGAATTTTAAACCTAAATAATATTTAAAACTATAAAATCAAAAACCTAGATTATTTAAACTTTACAAAATGTAAAATAAGTAATCTAGGTTTTTTAGTAATTATTAGTAATAAAAAAAAGCGAATAATCGCTTTTTTAAATCGTCTATTAAACCATTCCAACATTATTATATATTGTTTTCTAATGATTTATACATAACTATTGCACCTGCTATTGCCACATTTAAAGACTCTGCTCTGCCATATATAGGAATGTATATTTTTTTATCTGCTATCTCTAATATTGACTCAGATACTCCATTAGCTTCGTTTCCAAGCACTATTATACATTTTTGACTATAACTTATATCACTATATTCGAATGAACTTCTATCAAGTGCTGTAGCTAGTATCTCAAATCCATCTTTTTGAAACTTCAATAATTCTTCTTCCGTTATTTCTATTATAGGAACATAAAGATTCGACCCCATTGCCGATCTATTAACTTTTGGTGAAAATAAATCCACAGTCCCTTTTATTACAAATATAGCATCAAATCCAGCAGAATCTGCCGTTCTTATTAATGTTCCTGCATTTCCAGGATCTTGTATTCTATCGAATAAAAGAATCCTAGATTTATCTTTTAAATGAAATTCACTTATCTCATATTTAGGAATTTTGGAAATTGCTATAACCCCTTGAGAATTTACCGTATCTGCAAGCTGATCAAATATATTATCTTTTACTATTATAGCTATATCACTATATTCCGCATAGATTTTTCTACATTCTTCATTCCCTGTGTACATGCTCTCTGAAAAGGCAATCATATCTAGGCTTATTTTTGAATCAATAAGTTGATTTACAGCTCTAAGTCCTTCCATTATCATAAGCTCATGTTTATCCCTATATTTTTTGGTTTTTAGGCTATTTATTAATTTAACTTTACTATTGTCTTTTGATTCAATTACAATTTTATTTGCCATTGTCCTCACTTAACCTATTCAATTTTTTAATTTCCCCTATAACAACCAAAATATCCTTAGAATACACTATATCTTCACTTGACGGAGATATATTTACATCAGTTCCTCTTTTTATTGCAACTACGTTTATTCCATACTTTGATCTAAAGTTTAAGTCAATTAATGTTTTGCCATTCCATTTATCGTGAGCCATTATTTCTATTATTGAATACTGCGGATCTAATTCTATAAATTCAAGTACATTTTTAGAAACTAGATTATGAGCAAGTCTAACTCCCATATCTCTTTCAGGGAATATTACACGATCTGCTCCTATTTTATATAACACTTTTGCTTGTAACTCGTCTTTAGCTTTACAAACTACATAATTTACACCTAATTCTTTAACTACTATTGTAGTCATTATAGAAGCCTGAACATCTGAAGCTATACTTATAATAGCTACATCATAATTTCGTATTCCAAGTGACTTAAGTGCAGATTCATCAGTAGCATCAGCTTGAACTGCTTGAGTTACATTATCTGAAATATCTTGGATTATCTCCATATTTGAATCTATAGCTAAAACATCATGCCCTAAACCATATAGAGTTTTTGCAACAGATGCTCCAAATCTTCCACAACCTATAACAACGTATGTGCCCATATTTTTATCTCCCTATAATATAACAGTTCCTTCTGGCAACTGATATTCTGATTTTTTATCTCTTCCTGCAAGTGCCATAACTATCGTAAGCGCTCCTACTCTACCAGCAAACATAGTCAATATTAAAATCATTTTGGATATTCCTGAAAGTCCAGTAGTTATACCAAGTGTAAGCCCTACTGTTCCAAATGCAGAAACCACTTCAAATAATATATCCATAAATTCAAATTCTGGATCAGCTATACTTATAAACATTGCTCCTGTCATTATTACAAATACCGCTATAACCATTATGGTCATGGCTTTATTTACAACTGAGTAGTTTATCCTTCTTCCATATGCTTCTACATCTTTATTTCTTACAAAAGCTACCATAGTAAGAATTAAAACCGCAACCGTAGTAGTTTTTATCCCTCCAGCTGTAGAGGCGGGTGAACCACCGATAAACATTAGCATCAAAATAAAAAATTTACTACTATCTGTAAGTTTTGCTAGATCGATAGTATTAAATCCAGCAGTTCTTGGACTTACTGAATGGAAGGCACTTACTTTAAGCTTATCTAAAACACTCATATTTCCTATGGTTTCTGGATTATTATACTCAAGCCACAAAATTATGACCGTTCCAAAAAATAAAAGTAAAGCCGTAACTGTAAGTGCCAATTTTGAATGAAGACTTAACCTCTTAATGTTTCTATTATGCATACAGTCAAATATAACTGTGAATCCAAGCCCTCCAAATATTATAAGTAACATTATTGTTAAGTTTATTACAGTATTGTCATAATATTTTGTAAGAGAGGCAAAATTCCCCATTATATCAAAACCTGCATTGCAAAATGCCGAAATTGAATGAAATATTGACTTTACTATGCCATCTTTTATCCCATAAATTGGAACAAATTGCGTTGACAAGAGCAAAGCTCCTACAAGTTCAACTATCATAGTACCCACAAATATGTTTTTTGTAAGATTCACAATGCCTTGTATCTTTTCTTGCCCCAAGGACTCTTTCATTAATATTCTATTTTTTATACCAATTTTTTTACCAACTATTATTGCTCCAAATGTAGTTATCGTCATAAATCCTAATCCACCAACTTGTATAAGTGATAGAACTACAAATTTACCAAACGCGGACCAATATGTTCCAGTATCCAAAACTACTAATCCTGTAACACAAACAGCTGATGTTGATGTAAATAATGCATCAATAAATGATGTAGTTTCTCCAGACTCTGAAGAAATAGGTAACGTTAACAGCGCTGCGCCCAAAAGTATAATTGCTAAAAATCCAAGTACGATAATTTGAGCGGGCGAAATTCCCTTTTTCACCTTATGACCTTCTTTCTTATTTTAAATTTAATAATGCAAAGACTATTATATCTCAAAATAAATTTTTTTCAATACCTAAATACAAATTACTCAGTTTATACGTATATTCTTACTTATATCTTCAAACTTTTTATCTCCAATTCCATTAACTTCTTTAATTTCTTCCACCGAACTAAAGCTCCCATGTTCTTCTCTATATTCTATTATTCTTTGAGATAAGGTTTCTCCTATACCAGTAAGCGTTTCTAATTCTTCTTTGGTTGCTGTATTTATATTTATCTTATCACTTTCAGTTTCAGCGTTAGGATTACTACTTTCTGACAAATCCCCTTCTATTTTTATATCTTCCGAGTAATTTATCACAAGTTTTCCTCCTTTTGAAGGAATTATATATTGAGCTCCGTCCACTAGCTTCTGTGCTAAATTCACAGATATTCGTTCAGCATTTTCTGTTAATCCTCCTGCTTTTTCAATAGCTACTTGAAGCCGTTCTTCTTTCCCAACCTCTACTACCGATGGGCTTTTAACCTCTCCTATTATATCTACAAAAATACTTTCTTTATTGATTTCATTATCTGCGTATATGTTATTGTTATTCTTACTGTCTAATTCATCAGTTTCAAAATCACTCTCAGTTTCAGAATTTAATTCTTCTTTTTCAAATGTTTTTTCTTCATCTTCTGTGGTATATAAAGCTTCATCATTTCCTATTTCATATTTTTTTTCATGATCAAAAACATCAAAAATAAACATGGTAATAACAAGAATTGCAGAAATAATTGCTACAATTTTTATCTTCTTTGAATCTATGTCAAATTTAGAACTCAAAGTAACTCCCCCTTTTATTTTCAATAAAAAATATTAAGAGAGGAATTATTTTTAAAATTCCTCTCTAATTTGTTCTGATTTAGTTTTATTCTTCTATGTTCTTATATATGAACCATTCTGATAAACTATACACGCCTCTTTCTTTATCTAAGTGAGGCTGGTCATCTTCAGTTCTATGAAACAAAACCTTGTCCCCGATAAGTTCATTTGCTGGCCAGTTTGCAGGAGCAAAAACTTTTTTTATAGAAGCCATTTTTAAAGCTTCTACGGTTCTTAAAATTTCATTTATATTTCTTCCTATTTCTTTAGGATATTCAAGCATAGTTCTCACTTTTCCATTGTGGTCTACTATAATAACAGCTCTTACCGATGCTGTATCATCTTCATTTGGATGTATTAATCCAAGCGTTTGAGATACTACTCTATCTTCATCATCTATTATTGGAAAATCAATCTGTACATATAAATTTTCTTTTATCCAATCAATCCACTGATGATGTGATTCTAAACTATCTACACTTAGTCCTATCAGTTCTACTCCCATTTCTTCAAACTTCTTTTTCTTTTTTTGAAATGAAACAAACTCCGTAGTACAAACTGGGGTAAAATCTGCTGGATGACTAAAAAGAATAAACCATTTTCCGCTATAGTCCTCCGGTAAATTAATTGTTCCCTTTGTAGTTTCAACTTTTAAATCAGGAAATCTATCTCTTAGTGCTAATTTCATTAAAGCTTCCTCCCATATTAAAGTCATTATATTTTATATAAATTATACACCATATAGTTTTATAAATACATATATTTATAAATTATTTTTCATAAATTTCTATATACTTATTGTAGTTCTTATTTACAATCTCTACATAATTAGATGTTTCCTTGTAAGGTATATACTTTAAAGAAATTCCATCATCTGAATATCTTTCATCTTTAAGCCATCTTCTAGTAACATTTATTCCTGCATTATATGCTGCTGTAACCGTCCTATTATCCTCAAATCTATCTTGAAGATATGAGATAAAAAACACTCCATACATTATATTCACTTCAGGATCAAAAAGATCATCATATTCATATTTATTGACCTTCATTTTAACGCTAAGCCAATTAAATGTATCCTCTGTTATTTGCATAAGACCTCTTGCTCCAGCTCTTGATACAGCATCTTTTTTAAAATTACTTTCCTGTTTCATTACTGAATATACAAGATATTTATCTACATCATATTGTTTAGAGTATTTTTCTACTGCTTTTTGATATTTTATGGGATATTGTGTTTCTTTTTTTATAAAATTATGTTCAAACTCTACTAAAATTATCGCTAAAGCAATCAATAATACTATTATTGTTCCAAATACTCTAGTATAGTTTATACGGTATTTCTTACGCCTTTTTTTCTTTTTCAAAAAATTCCTCTTTCTAGCTACACCTTTATTCTTAAGTTTACTGCATGAAAATTAACAACTTTATATTTATATACAGTATTTATTTTATCATATAAACCCCTTAAAATAAATATCTATTAACAAAAGAACTCTTTTATATCCAAAAAAACTCTCTTGTATAAAAAAGAACTCTTTCAAATACGATTTCGCATTTCAAAGAGTTCTCTGAATATTTATTTTATTATTTTAAGTTAAAGCTCTTCCTACATGCTTTATGAAGTCTTGTGTATTTGTAACTATAGATGTAGCTGTAAGCGTTCCTCTGTCTGCTAGTTTATTAACTGCAAATTCTTGAATATCTATAGTGTACATATAAACTGGTCTTATTACTCCATCAAATTCATTGTAAGATGCAGTCATATTTCCTGTAGCTATTGTAAATAATGCTGTTGAAACCATTATTATTGTAGATGTTTTTCTTGTATGAACACGCATTGCATCCTGAGCCTGCGTTACATCATTGTATGTTCCTGGAAGTGTGAAACGGTCTCTTATTGTACCTGAAAGTACAAATGGTACATTGCAATCTACACAAGCTTTTATTATTCCATCTTTAACTTTTCCTGATTTAACAAGCTCTTCTATAGAACCAGCTTCTCTTGCCATATTTATAGTTCTATAGTAGTTATGCATTGTCTGCTGTTCTTTTACAAAAACTTCCTGTCCCCATACTGTATCAAATATTCCACATTCTAGGTCAAATGCCGCTAAGCTAGTTCCGCATATTATAGCATTAACAAAACCTTCTCTAACAAGGCTTTCTAAAGAAGCTCTTGTTTCTCTATCTAAGCTTATTGCAGTTCCTAGAACCCAAGTAACATAACCATTTTTTTCTTTTTCATTTCTTAAAACGTCATAAAGCTTCTCATAATCTATTGAAAATGCAGTCTCTCTTGAACGACCACTTCTAAATGCAAACGTATCATTTCCCTTTGTTTTGCTTTCAAACCCTTTATCATAAACAAATATTCCTTCACTTGCATCTTCCGCTCTTCCTATTGCTACTTTGTCTCCCACTTTAAGGTTTCTAAGTTCTACAATTGAAAGGCTTTCTTTTCCCATTTCATTATTTACTACACAAGCAGAGTCCATTCTACTTTCTGTAGCCAGTATCCACTTTCCATTTACTTTAAAGTATTCTGGGAATACTGAAAGTGCATGATAATCAGCTGGAGAAACTCCTTCTTTTTGAACTACTTCTAACTTTACATTTGGAGCGTTGACAAATAGCTCTTTTGTAAAATCAGGGGCATTATATTTTGGTATATCAAATTTCATATTCTAAACTCCTAGTCATATCTGAAAGTTAATTAATATTAAAACAATTAAATCTTATCGTCTATCTGTCTCTGATGATTTTATTAATTCCTTCTGAACATTAACTACAAAATCCTGTGCGTTTGTAACAATAGGTTTAACTGCTATATATTCTCTTGCTGCCATTACTTTGTTGACTACGTTTTCCGTAACGTCAACGCTATACATAAACACAGGAGTTACTGTTCCATCTTCTTTTACTCTATAACTAGAAGCAAGTTCTGCTGCAGATACAGAGTGAAGCATAGTTGCTAAACCTATTATAAGTGTAGCTTTATCAGTTTGCTCCTTCATAGCATCTAAACCTTTTGATACATTTGTAAACACTTCTGGAAGAGGTCCATCATCTCTTATAGATCCCACTAATACATATGGTATATCAAGTCCATCAAGTGTTTTTATAAATCCATCTTTTATATTGCCCTCTTTTATAAATTCATTTATAGATCCAGCTCTTCTTACTTCATTTAATAAATCCAAGTGATTGTAGTGACCTAAATGAACTGATTCTTGAGTATATATATTTTGTCCTAACGCTGTCTCTAAATATCCAGCTTCTAAATCATGTGTGGCCATTGCATTTCCTGCTAAAAGTGCTTGAACATATCCATTTTCTGCAAGCTGAGATAGACCTATTCTCGTATAGTAATCAAATACTACAGATGGCCCAAGAACCCAAACAATATGTCCACCATTTTCTTTTTCGTGTCTCATTAAATCCGCAAGATACTTGTAGTCATTACAAAATGAACTTTCTACAGATCTCATAGGTTCAGCTATAACCGAAGAATCGAAACCTTCTTTATAAACTAAAATTCCATTTTCTAAAGAAGCTTCATTTGATAAAACTACTTTATCTCCTACTAAAAGATTTTCAAGTTCTTTTACAACTATATCATCATTTTGAAAAACAGCTACACAGTTTTGAGAATTGTGCTTTGGAAACATCCATTTTCCTTCGTAATGATAATAAGTAGGCATGTGTGTAGTAAGATAAAATCCTTCTGGAGCTATTCCTTCTTTTTTTACTTCTTCAAATTTAATATTTGATACAGAAGCATATTCTTTGGAACTAAAATCCGGTGGTGTAAACTTTGGTAATGAAAATGCCATTATTATCCTCCTAATTTAAAAAAATCATACTAGTGAATCTATTTTCTTAATCAAGATGAATTTAGTTATTATTGTAACTTATAAACACCTTGATATAACTTAACTTCATCAATTTCAATAAATAACTCTCGTTTTTTTTGATGAAACATAGTTATTATTATAACATTTACTGTTATAAATTTCTACTATTTTGGACTAAAAAAATCACTATAACATATCTTCGTAATAATCAAAACAGTGCAAATTATCTCTAAATAATAAATTTTTTTAACATTTCCAAATTAGCAACACATTCTTCTTCATTAAACAATTTACTAGCTTTCTCGATTGATAAAGCAACATTAAATACAGGTTCTATAAGCAAACTTCCCGATGCCCCCTTAAGTTGATGTGCAAAATTACTAAGCTTTGAAAAATCCTTATTTTTCAATGAATTTTCAATAGAAATCACTGTTGTTTCAAAAAATTCACTAAAATCATTAAATAACTCTTTGCTATCATCTTCAGGAAGTCCTGTACTCGAAATAAACTCTTCTAAATATGGCTTAAGCCAGCTCTCAACCATAATCTATGCTCCTCTCTGTTTACACTTATTAATTAATAATTATTTTTTGTTTATAACTACTACTGCAACATCATCATCAAATCCATTTTCATTTAAAGCTTCAAAGTACCTAACTAGTTCATCCATCATTTTATTCAAGTTATTATTATGCTTTATGTAATCGTCAATAAAAGTTTTTATAGTCTTTTTATTTTCATATCTTTCAAGCTTACCTATATCATATAGTCCATCTGTATAAAGTACTAAAAAATCATCTTTCATAATACTCATTTCAGAGTCTTCATAAGCTATATTTTCTATAAATCCAATTGCAAAACTTGGAATTTCTAGTGTATAAGATTTTATATCCATATTTTTATTTTTAAATAATATTGGATAAGGATGTCCTGCATTCGAAAAACAAAGCTTGCTTCCTTCAACAAATCCAATAAATGCAGTTATTAATGGAGGTGATGATTTTTGAAAAATCTCAAAAAGCATATCATTTAAAATTTTAAGAACTTCACTTGGTTTTGAACATCTAACTACACTATAATTAAACACCACTTTTATCATAGTAGACATCATTGCTGCTGCAATTCCATGCCCAGTAACATCTGCAATTATAAACCAATTTTTATTTCCATACTCCTTCATTGCAAACATATCCCCACCAATCTCATCACAAGGAATGTATCTCCCTCTCATTTTTACTGATGGAGTCTCTAATTTTTCCATTATTGTAGCTCTTTGAAGCTCTTCAGCAAGTTGCATTTGCATTTTAAACATCTCATTATATTGAATGAGTTGTTTCTTTTGTTCATAAAATGATACTGCATTTCGAATTTTAAGCGGCAACGTTACCTTTATCTGCTCAGTATTTAAAGGCTTTGTAAAGTAATCAAGCGCTCCAAGATCAAGTGCTTCTTGAACGCTTTCTATTTCATTTATTGCAGAACATATAATAACACTAGTATTTATATAGTTCCTCTCTTTTTTCATAATTTTTAATACTTCTATTCCATTTATATGAGGCATCATAACATCCAGTATAACCACCCCAAATTCTATTTCATCCATGAGTCTTAAAGCTTCTCTTCCATTTCCTGCTTCATATATCTTTATTCTAGGATCTAAATTTTTCACTATCGTGCATATTAGTTTTCTATTTACTAATACGTCATCTACAATAAGTACTTTTGACATAATACACCTCTTAATCTTTTGCATAAATTTGTAATAAATAATAAATTTTATGACTTATAATTCAAATATTTTAAAATTCAAACTTATATCTTCGTTTTTAAAATTTGATAAAAATTTACCAGTACGTTTTTTTACAATCACCTCTACATCTTTGCCTACTATTGTAAATGGCACCGACATTGAAAAATTAAATTTTTTATCTTCTAGTGCTATTCGAGCTCCTCCTGCAACGATATTTATAATTTCTGTAATTCCATCGCATACCATATCGTCACTAAGTTTATTTATATCTATCCCCGTCATATATGAAACAATTATTCTTGCTGATTTTTCATCTGCAGAAAGAAGTAGTAACAGGTTTTTTTCTCCACACATGACCATAGACCCTACAATCTCTTTCTTTTCTGCAAATTCTTCATACTCATCTGAGCGCTCTAAATAAAACCCAGTGGTTGTACTTATAGCATCTTCTAAAAGTCTTGAAAATATTTCTCCAGAAATTTCTGTATCAGAAATCTTAAAATCATCTTTCATTAGAGTACTCCTCTCCCTAAACACTCCAATATCTTTTTTAATAAATCTTCTGTAGAAAACGGTTTTACTATATATTGAGAAGCTCCAGATTTTATAGCTTCTACTATACTGCTACTAGTCCCTTCTGAAGTAACCATCATTACAGGTATATGCCTATATTTCTTATCTGATTTCATCATTTTCAAGAAATCCAAGCCATTCATCCCAGGCATATTCCAATCTAAAAAAATAAGATCCAAATTATACCCATTTTCCTCTAATATTCTAATAGCATCTTCTGTATCCTCTGCCTCTAGGCAATCATGTCCTAATGTCCAAACCGCTTCTTTTATTATAGTCCTTACTACAGATGAATCGTCGATAGTAAGCATTTTCATATTTAATCCTCCTTGACAGTATAATATGACCCTTCATTATATACTTGTTTCTCAAAATGCTCATCTATATCAGCATATATTTCTGATGTTCCTATTATAAAACCTCCATTTTTATTAATAGCTTTAGCCATTTTTCTAATTATTTCTCTTCTAAGTTCATCAGAAAAATAAATTAATACATATCTACAAAAAATCAAATCAAATTTTCCAATGAACATAAAACTATTTTGAAGGTTAAATTGCTCAAATTTAACTTGTTTTTTTATAAAATCATCTATTTCCCATACATAACCATCTTTTTTGAAATAAACATCTCTATAGTTCTCACTAAGTCCTCTTTTTATACTTATTGCATCATAAAACCCTTTTTTTGCAATTTCAAGTACATTTGTAGATATGTCTGTAGCAAAAAATTCAAAATCATTTAATGTAATATCTGTTATTTTATGTTTTTTCAAATAACTGTCTATACTCATAACTGTAGAATATATTTCTTGACCAGTTGAAGATGCAGCACTCCATATTCTTACTTTGTTAAGCTCATTTTTCCTTAATTTGTCAATATAAATTGGCATAAATTTATTTTCTAATATTTCCCACGGTTTTTGATCTCTAAACCAAAGTGTTTCATTTGTTGTAACCGCATCTATAACTTTAGTGGCTATACTATCATCCCAATTATTTTCCAAAATATTGTAAAGCTCTGTGAAGGATGTAAGTCCAGAGTCTATCAAAAGCTTAGCTAATCTAGTTTCAATAAGATACGCTTTATTTTCTTCTATATTTATCCCGCATCTATCATATATGAATTTTTTAAATAATAAAAATTCTGTATTAGATAAAGCAACCATAACTAGCTCCTTCCTCTTGATATCTCTTGAATTCTCGAAGCTATTTTTTCAATCGGAAGTGTTTCATCACTTAGTCCTGCCTCTACTACGCTTCTAGGCATGCCATAAACCACACTTGTAGCTTCATCTTGAGTTATACAATAGCAGTTACATTTTTCCTTAAGCTCTTTTACCCCATTTTTCCCATCTTCTCCCATACCAGTAAGCACTACTGCTAATACATTTGCTCCCGGATAAGATTTAGCTACTGAATAGAAAGTAACATCTGCTGCTGGCATAACTCCATTTACGAGTTCGCCTTTTTCTAGCTTTATTATCCTTTGATATTTTTGGCTATTTCTAACAATCATATGATACCCCCCAGCAGCTACTAAAATTTGACCTGATCTTACAATTGAAGCATCTTTAGCTTCCATTACATTCATATGACTTTTTCTGTCCAATGTTTTTGCAAAAACCCCTGTAAATTCAGGTGGCATATGTTGAACTAATATAACTGGCTTAATAAAATCTTTATCTAGGTTTGAAATGATTTTTTCTACCGCTACTGGTCCTCCTGTAGAAGAAGCTATTACAATTAAATCGACTGTATCTAAATGACTTTTTTCCAGTTTTGGTTTTGGTATTTCTATTCTTTTTAATGGATTTTTTATACTCGTTCTTCCAATTATCATCTGATCCATTATTTTTTCCAATTGATCCTTAAGTAGTTTCATATTAGTGTCATAGTTTTCTTCTATCGGTTTTATTATAAAATCTAAAGCTCCTATCCTTAATGCTTCTAAAGTAGTTTGTGCATTTTTATTACTTGTACTACTCACCATAACGACAGGAAGCTCAGGAAATCTGAGCTTTACTGTCTCTAAGGTTTTTATGCCATCTAGTTCAGGCATAACTACATCCATCAATACCAAGTCAAAAATAGATTTATTTAAAAGTTCTAGCGCAACTACCCCATTTGATGCTGTATCTGTTACAATAGCTTTGTCAGTAGATTCAACAGCTGACTTTATTATCTTTCTGTATATAAGTGAATCTTCTACAACTAAAACTCTTAATTTTTGCTCCATATTATCACCTTATAATTTAAATTGTTCCACTAAAGTTTTTAATTGGCTAGATAGTTCCATTAAATTTGCTGCTGATACACTTGTTGAAGAAGCTCCCTGAGAAACTTCATTTGAAGCCGTATTTATCTCTTGTATACTCTTAGAAATTTCAATTGCTCCATTTGCAGTTTCTTGACTCGCCTTAGTTATCTCATTTATTCTAACTGAAGCTCTTTCAGTATTCATTGCTACATCGTCTGCCGCTTTAGTAAGTTCTGTAGCGGATTTAGCAATTTCATTAACCCCTTTTCCAGATTCTTCAGCATTTTTATTAACATTTGTAGCATTTTGTGAAATAGATTCTATTTCCTTTGTCATTTCAGATACTCTGCTTGCTGTATTAGTTGCAACTGAAGCAATCTGATCTGTCGCTGTACTTTGTTCTGTTACTGAATCTGCAATAACATTTGTTATATTAGATATTTCCTCGATAACTTTAGTTATGTCTTCTACAGCCTTTACTGCTTCTTTCATATTAATCTGCATATCTTCTATCTGTTGACTTATTTCATCAGTTGATTCTGCTGTTTGTTTTGCAAGTTCTTTAACTTCATTTGCAACAACTGCAAATCCTTTGCCTGCCTCTCCTGCTCCAGCTGCTTCTATTGTAGCATTAAGCGCAAGCATATTTGTTTGGTCTGCAATGTCATTTATCACTTCTATAATCTTTCCAATCTGATTTGAAGATTGATTTAATTTTTGTATTATAGAATTTGTAATTTCCGCTTTAGTAGCTGCATCAGAAGCTATTTTCATAGAGTTATTACAATTTTTACTAACTTCATTAACAGATGCATTTACTTCTCTTACTGAATTTACTACATTATTTACTTCATTAGTAACTTCTTTTGCAAAATTTGATACTTGATTTATATTACCTGAGATATTTCCCATAAGCGATATTGTCTGTTTTACACCTACCGAAGTTTCTTCTGATGCAGATGCAAGATTCCTTATTGTACTACTCATCTCCTCTACTGCTGATGCTATCATAGTTGTATTTTGACTTGTAGACGTAAGTGCTGTTCCTGATTGTGTCATACTTGCAGATATCTGTTCTACCGCCGAACTAACAACTGCTACTTTACTGCTTGTTTCTTCACTACTTGCAGCCATACTGTTTGATAC
>JBOFWC010000256.1:0-3068 GCA_051653405.1 Proteocatella sp.
TATTTGATAAAGATAAAGATATAATTGAAAATATTGAAAACCTAGAAAAACAAATAGAGGTTAAAAATAAACCGCTTATTCAAGATACTCTTTTAAATTTTAAAAATAATATAAAAAATGGATTAGAAATTAGTAAATATAAACGAGATTCTGAGAATCTTATAGACATGGCTCAAAAAGCTTCACTTAATTCAGTAGAATTGTTTGAACAGTTTAGAAATCCAACGGTTATTTTAGAATCATTAGATGAACGTGAATTTAAACAGTATTTAAAAGACATAGGAACGCTTCTTGATTTATATAATAAAGTAAATCAAGTAAGTGAAAAGACTTATTCTAATGATTACACATGGATTTTTGAAGATGAAGAATATTTAGAGGAAACATATAAGACATACATTGATAAATATAAGCTTGTTAGAGGAATGTGTAAACTAATAAAGGCGGTTGATATAAGTGTATAATCAAAAAGATTTATTCTTGGAAATTTTGCTTTTACCTTTTACAGATATAGAAATATTAAATAAAATCTTTATTCCATCCAATCATTTTTTTGATAATGATGAAAAACATGATGAGAATAGAAATTTAATCGATAAGGATATTATTACAAAGGTTAATAGTAGACAAAGCATATATTCGGTTGATGAGGTGCTACTACTTATTAAAAATTTTTATCGACAAGAACATAGAAGGTTTCTCAACAAAGAAAGTTTAAACAACTCTTATTCTTCACAGAAGGAAGAACCTCAAATTATATTCAAACATTTAGAAAACATAACAAATGATTTTTTGAGTCATAGATCGGGAAGAGTATGTATAAAATATTGGAAATCTGATATTAGTTCAAATAAAAAATCTGTTTTAGGGCCGTATGAAGGATTACCAAAATTGAGCTTATGGAATAGTTTAGTAAGATATATGAGTACGGATATTCTAGTAGCTATATATTTGAATAGAAAAAATCTGCCTACATCTGAAAAACAAGATTTATTCATGGATGAAAAATCTGCTAATTATATTAAGTCGGAACGATCTAATATGGATATTTTTAAGCACTATTACAATTATATTTCCTTAGAAGATATGCAGCTAGAAGCCGTCCTTAAAGAAGGAATATCGGAAACGCATCTTCATGCATCTGCGGCTAAGAGTTTCTATCAAACATGGGAAAACTTAATTGAAGAAGCAAAATCAAAAAGTCCATTAAATAGTATTAATAAATGGCTTGATAATCGCCATATAATATCTAATAAAAAAGAAAATTTCAAACAAAGAATTTTAGAAGCTGTTATTTATAGATATGTAATGTTATTTAGTTTGGATAAAAATTTTGATGGGGATTTAAAGAAAGCTGTAGAGTATTTAGACAAAATCTTCTTTTATGAAAAGTATCATTTTAATATAGATGAAGTAAAAGATTATGGAGTTCAACCTATTTCGAATAGCAATAGGCAAATCATTTTAGAACTATCAGCAGAAATAAAAGACCCATTTGAAATGATTCTATGCAAAGTTAAGTCTGTTGATGAAAGGTCATTAAGTTACATATTGATATGGCTTTATGATTTTATGATAAGGTATAGAGATTTAGAAGAAAACTGTTATTTTAGAATGCTTACAGAAGAAAAAGTGAAAGATATATTAACTTTATTTTATGCAGATGGATTACAGTTTATCATTTCTGATGCCAACGATTCAATAGAAGATGAGAAAAAGCGAGTTTCAAAACTAAATTCTATCGGAGAAAATATATTTTTATTTCAAATTATAAAAAATATAAAAGAAAAATGTCAATATGAGAGAGGGCATTTGATTATAGTTCTTTTAAGGTATATTGCCATTAAAAATATGGTTTATCAAGAACATGTTCAAAGAAATCAAATAAAAGGATTGCAAAACTTTTTGACTTATTTTAATTCTTCTACAAAAAGTGGAAGACAAAAAGAGCGTAGATATTATTGGGAGCAAATTCTTAGAAACCAAATACAAGACACAAATCTGAAAAAAATAGAGTTTAGAATAAGTATGGAAAATGAAGATATGTCCATACAAGAAATGCAAAATGCTTTTTTACTTGATATAAAGAGTGCTTTAGAAGCATATCAGTCTATTAGCAATGAATGTGAAGATAGGGAATTGCCACTTATCGGATTTATAGTACACTTTATAAAAAATCAAGATAATGAAGTAAACAAGTGCTGGATGTCTTATTCAGAAGGTGGTGCTTTGGACGAATATTTAGACCATCAAAAACAAAGAAGATTATATGCAAAGCAATTAATTGCATTAAAAGATATATTATACGAATGTGATGGTTTGTCAGATTTTATTGTAGGAATAGATGCTGCAAGTGATGAAAACTCAGCAGAGCCTTGGGTTTTTGCACCTATTTATGACTATGCAAGAGATAGCAAAGATGGTTTACAGGCAAAAAACAAAACGCTTATGAATCATCTTGGCTTTACATTTCATGTAGGGGAAGATTTTAGACATTTTTTAACAGGAATAAGAAGAATTGATGAAGTTATAGAACACTTTAGATATCATTCAAATGATAGAATTGGTCATGGAATAGCATTAGGCGTAGATATTAAAGAGTGGAGAAGAAAGCATCCTGTTGTTATAATGCCTAGAATTGAGTATCTGGAAAATCTTATTTGGATGTGGGGAGTATACAAAAATAGAAAAGTAATAAATGGAGTAGATGGATTTTTAGAAAGACGTATCATGGAAATTGCTAATGATATCTATTTATCTATGGAAGGAATTACTGTATATGAATTATGGAAGTCATACCAAAGTAAATTTAAGGAAACTATAATACCAAGAGAATTTACCTACGGGAAAATTAAGTTACAATGCGATAAAATACTAAGTGGAGAAACTGCCTTAGATTATACATCAAGACTTTTCTGCTGCGAAACAGATCAAAGAAATGCTTATGTTTGGAATAGTGAGAAGTTGAGTTTGACTTATCATTGTAAAGTGTATAGAGAAAGGATGCTAGAGCCGATTTCGATATCTTCAGATGAGTTTGATTTAGAGACACTTCAAGATTTACAAAG
>JBOFWC010000257.1:0-28648 GCA_051653405.1 Proteocatella sp.
CTACATTTCTATTAGTTTACCTTTTTCCATCATAAGCTGTCTATCAGAAACCATATCACAGAATTCATTATCATGAGATATTATTACGATGCACATACCTTCTTTGGCAAGAGTTTTTAGTATAGTTACAATTCCTTGGGTAGTTTTGCTGTCAAGGGCTGATGTGGGTTCATCAAAGCAAAGCACTTTTGGATTTAACATGCAGGCTCTTGCAATAGCGACCCTCTGCTTTTGGCCACCGGAAAGCTCAAATGGATAGTTTTTTGCTTTGGATTCGATTCCTAGTTTTGTAAGCAGTTCGAGTGCTTTTTTTTCAGCGTCTTCTTTGCTCATAAGTTTTTGAGTAACTGGAGCAACGGTGAGATTATCTATTATATTCATATGAGGAAATAGATTAAAGTTCTGGAATACTAGGCCTACTTTTTCTTGCGAGAAATTGTCCTTGTTTTGGGAATCTATTATTATTTCACCTCTATCATAGCTTTCTAAGTTACATATACATCTTATCAATGTAGTTTTTCCAGCACCTGATTCGCCTCTTATGCACAGGATTTCTCCTTCGTAAGCCTTTAGCGAAACGTCTTTTAGTACTTCAAGGTTTGCAAATTTTTTATTTAAGTTTATTACTTCTAACATAGTCATCCTCTCTATTCATAATATGAAAAGTTTTTCTCAAGTATTGCAAAGGTCTTACTTAGAGTGGCAATTACAATAAGATATATTATGCCTACTAGCATGAATGGAATCATAGAAGACATTGTATTGGCTGCAATTTTCCCAGCTCTTAAAAGATCGCCAAGCCCTAAGATGTACACAAGAGAGGTGTCTTTTATTAAGGTTATAGTTTCATTTCCCATTGCAGGAAGGATACTTTTTATTACTTGAGGAAGGATTATTTTAAAGAAAGTATTTTTCTTATCCATACCAAGTATTTTTGCGGCCTCGTACTGACCCTTATCTATGCCTTGAAGGCCACCTCTTACAATTTCAGCAAAGTAAGCTGTATAATTTAGTACAAATGCAAGTGCGGCAGCGGTTTCTCTTTCGAGTACAATGTTCATGTATGGAAGCCCAAAGAATATGAACATTAGCTGAAGTAGAAGCGGAGTTCCACGCATTACATATATATAAATAGATACTAGCTTTTTTACAGGCTCTATCGCATGCATTTTTAAAAGTGCGGTAACTACTGAAAGCGGAAGTGATAGTATCAAGGTTATTACTGAAAGTATCAAAGTTGTCTTTAGGCCTTCCATCATCGATGGCATAAGCTGCATTATTATTTCCATTTTTCCTCCTGAGGGTTATTTGATTCTAGTTTTCTGAGAACCATTTAGTTCTAATTTCTTCGTATTTTCCATCTTTTTGCATTTCTGCAAGTGCAGTATTTATTTTTTCTAAAAGCAGGGCATCTGATTTTCTAACGCCTATTCCATACTCTTCTTCTCCAAAGTTATCTTCAAGCACTTTGTAGCTCGCTTCGCCTCTAAGCTTCATATAGTATCTTGCAAGGACTTCGTCAACTACAATTGCATCGGTTCTCTTAGCTTCTAGATCCATGAAAGCTTCATTGTTAGTATCGAACTGAATTGGTTCTGCATTTTTTAGAGAAGCAGTGAATTCTGCATCTGCCATTACAGCATCATAGGCACTTGACTCTTTTTGTACGGCTACAGTTTTATCTTTTAAGTCTGCCTTAGAAGTCACAGGACTATCGGCAAGAGTTACAATTATTTGTTTGTTGTTAAGATAAGGTGTAGTAAAGTTTACTTTTTCTTTTCTAGCATCAGTTATAGTATACCCATTCCAAATCACATCTATATTCTTAGCATTAAGTTCAGTTTCTTTCATAGACCAGTCTATTGGCTGGAATTTCACTTCAAGGCCAATTCTTTTTGAAACTTCATTTGCTAAATCAACATCAAAGCCTGTAAGTTCTCCGTTAGTATCTCTAAAACCCATTGGCGCAAAGGTATCATCTAGGCCCATAACGAAGTAGCCTTTTTCTTCAAGTTCGCTCCAAGTATCTTGATTATCAGCGGTCTTGCTTCCACAACCAGTAAATATTGTAAGCAGTGTTAAAATTGAAATTGTAAGTGCGATTAATTTTTTCATTTTGATTTCTCCTTTTTGGTTTCAATAATTTTTGGTTTCAAAAGTTTTTAATTTTCGGTATTAAAAAAGCTCTCATCCTATGACTATGTCAAAGGACGAGAGCTGTGCTCACGTGGTTCCACCTTTATTTGTTAATATCTCACGATATTAACCTCTTCAGGTACGTAAATACTTTTGAAAGTATAAAGATACCCTAGCACATGGTAACGGGTGCGAATACCGATTCAACCTACTTGTAAAATACTTTCGATGAATAGCTCAAAGATGTGTTCGATCTAATTTTCTTGATTCTTTTCACCAAATAGAATCTCTCTGCAAAGAAGAATTATATCTACTATTTCTCGTCAAAGCCTTTAAAATTTTTGAATAATTTAATTTTTTATAATATTACACTTCTATTTTTAGTTTGTCAATAGTTTTTGAGAAAATATTTTTTAAAATAAACTAAACTTTTATAAATTGTTCCACGTCAATTACAAATATCGTAGCTCCGCCAACTGTAACTTCAAGAGGAAGTCCAATATGAGAACCTGCGTTGAAAAACTCTGAAATAGGAGAAGCTACAAGTTCACTTCTAGTCTTACAGATGTTTGTGATAACATCTAGCGCTTCTTGAAGTTTTTCTTCTTCAACACCTATTAGTAGTGTGGAGTTTTCAGATTTCAGAAAGCCACCACTTGTAGATAGTTTAGTGACTCTAAAATCATTTTCTATAAGAGAAATTCGAAGTTTGTGTACATCGTCGTTGTGTACGATTGCTATTATTAATTTTGCCATAGTAAAACTCCTTCCTAAACTGATGTATTTGAATTTTCTATATATTTAATTATAACACATTTTGATAATTTTAATCAAAAAGTTAATAAAAGTTTTAGTATAAATCTAAGAAACTTTCTTTTTGATCATTCCTCTGCCATGCTATGCAGGCATCTAGATTTATATTTTGTGCAGATTTAAATATAGATTTTTCTACGTTAGGATTCGTCTTTTTTAGGTTTTCAATCAAATCTTTTATCTCGTATCTAGTAGAGGCTATTTTTCCAGCAGCTACCGCACAGCCACAGTTCATTGCAAGAATTCCATTGTTTTTTGTATAGCGTTTTATGGCATCTTCTCTGATATAGTAAAGTGGTCTAATTATTTCCATTTTCGAAAAATTAGTAGATTTTAATTTAGGCATCATAGTTTTAAAGCTACCCGCATAAAGTATATTCATCATTATAGTTTCAATAACATCATCGTAGTGATGACCTAGGGCCATTTTATTACAGCCAAGTTCCTCTGCTTTATTGTAAAGCGCCCCTCTTCTCATTTTAGCACACATATAGCAGGGCGATTCTTGAGCTACTTTTTCGGCAACCTCAAATATGTTGGTTTCAAATAGATGTATTGGAATCTCAAGATGTTTACAGTTTTCGATAAGCTGATTTTTGTTTATGTCATAAAACCCTGGGTTCATAGCTATAAATTCAAGTTCGAAAGGAATTTCTGTATGTCTGTGAAGTTCTTGAAAAAGTTTGGCCATAATGAGGCTGTCTTTTCCTCCAGATACGGTTACAGCTATTTTATCGTTTGGCTGTATCATTTGAAAATCTCTTATGGCTCTCATGAAAGGAGACCACAGATGTTTACGGTATTTTTTTATTATACTGCGTTCAATTTCTTTTATATCCTTTAATTCACATTCGGGAATCATCAGTTCGCAGCCTTTTCCTGATAATATCATTTTTATCCTCAATTCTAAGTTTAAATTTTAGCTTTATTATAGCAAATTTAATAAAATTTTTCTATAAATTTTATATGATACTTTCAAGATTTGTTATATAATATTATATTAGGGGTATAAAAAAGAGTATTTGACAAAATAGGTTATTATTAAGTTTATATATAAAAGATTTAGGAGAAAAATATGAAATTAGTACACAAATTTAAACAGAACGGATACAATTTTTTGCTAGATGTCAATTCAGGATCAGTGCATCTTGTAGATGATATTGCATATGATGTCTTAGATTATTATGAAAGTGGAGCAAAAATGGCGGTAGATTCACTTTCTTCAAAATATAAAGAAGAAGATATAGAGACAGCATTTGCAGAACTTAAGGAACTTGAAAGCGAGGGAATATTATATACAGATGATATTTTCCCAAGCACAAAAACTTTTTTAGATAGAAAACCGATAGTTAAGGCTATGTGTCTTCATATGGCACATGATTGTAATTTAAAGTGTAAATACTGTTTTGCATCTCAGGGAGATTTTAATGGACCAAAGGGACTTATGAGTTTAGAGGTTGGAAAGAAATCACTTGATTATCTTATAGCAAATTCTGGAAATCGTAAAAATTTAGAAGTGGATTTTTTTGGTGGAGAGCCTCTACTAAATTTTGAAGTGGTTAAAGAGCTTGTGGAATATGGTAATGAGCAGGCAGCTAAGCACAATAAATTATTTAGATTTACAATAACTACAAATGGAGTGCTTTTAGATGATGAAAAGATAAAATATATAAATGAACATATGCATAATGTGGTATTAAGTCTTGATGGAAGAAAAGACATAAATGACAATATGAGACCTACTTTAAATGACAAGGGAAGTTATGATGTAATTGTACCTAAGTTTCAAAAACTTATAGAAGAAAGAGATAAAAATAAATTCTATTATATAAGAGGAACTTTTACAAGACACAATATGGACTTTGGAAAAGATGTACTTCACTTTAGAGATTTAGGATTTGAACTTACTTCTATGGAACCTGTAGTAGACCATAATGAGAATGTATATGCCTTAAGAGAAGAAGATGTAGCGCTTGTAAATAAAGAATATGAGAGATTTGCTAAGGATTATCTTGAGATAAGAAAGCAAGATAAAGATTTTAAGTTTTTCCACTTCATGATTGACTTAAGTGGGGGGCCTTGTGCAATAAAAAGGATTTCAGGCTGTGGAGCAGGGCTTGAATATTTAGCAATAACTCCAGATGGAGATATATATCCATGTCATCAGTTTGTTGGAAATGAAGATTTCAAAATGGGAAGTTTATTTGATGAGAATATTTCATTCCCTAAAGAAATTGTAAATCAGTTCCATGGATGTAATGTAGAGACGAAGGATGATTGCAAATCTTGCTGGGCTAAATTCTACTGTTCAGGAGGATGTCATGCGAATGCATACAATTTTAATGGTGATGTGAAAAAGCCATATAAACTTGGATGTGAAATGCAGAAAAAAAGAATAGAATGTGCTATAATGGTAGAAGCGGCATTAAAACTCGAAGAATAATAAATTAATTTTATATTAATAAAACAGGAGGCGTCGTGAAGGATAAAATTAGGAAAAACTCAAACTTTATTTTTATAGCAATTATAGTGCTAATAATTTACAAAGGAATTGAAAATTATGCTTGGTTCTTTGAAAATTGTAATCATTTGATTAGCATTTTAATTCCGTTTTTTTGGGGCTTTGGAATAGCATATATATTAAATCCAATGCTTGTAAGGCTTGAAACTAAAAAGAAAATGAAACGTATACCAGCTATGTTTATATGTTATGCGGTTTTCTTTGGAGTGATTGGATTGTTTCTCACAATAGTTACGCCTATAATACTTCGAAATTTATTTGATATTATAGAAATGCTTCCAGAGTATATGGATGCACTTCAGTCTTGGTTTGATAACACCCTACTCAATCTTACGCTTATAGAAAAGCTTAGATTAAAAGAGTATATTCAATCTAATATAGCAGGCATTTCTACTATGCTTCTTGAATTTTTAAATTTAACTATAAATGGAGTGCTTACAAAGGTTATAGGTATAACTTCAGGATTACTTAAATTTATAGTAGGAATAATAGTTTCGGCTTACGTATTGACAGAGAAAGAACGATTTTCAAAAAGTTCTAAGAAATTTATACTTGCAATATATGGAAATGAAAAATCTAAAAAAATATTGGATTTCTTTGGACTTTGCAATGAAGTTTTCTCAAATTTTATAATAGGAAAAGCAATAGATTCTTTTATAATTGGAATTATAGCTTTTGCAGGATTTAGTCTTATGAAAGCACCATACGCACTGTTACTAAGTCTTATTGTAGGCGTAACAAATATGATTCCATACTTTGGACCTTTTATAGGTGCTTTTCCAGCGATACTGATTACGCTTTTTGTGAGTCCGATAAAGGCCTTTTGGGTAGCTGTATTTATTCTTGTGCTTCAACAGGTGGATGGGAATATAATAGGACCTAAGATTTTAGGAGACAAGGTAGGAATATCACCATTTTATATAATACTTTCAATTCTTATAGGTGGCGGATTCTTTGGAATGTTAGGAATGCTTTTTGCAGTTCCGATGTTTAAAGTGATTAGCATAATGCTCGATAGATACATGGATACAAGAATTGAAAAGCAGGCTTTAATCAGTGATCAAAATGAAGAGTAAAAAACTTGAAATATAATGCATGAAATGTGTAAAAATCATTTTAATATTAATAATAATATGGTATACTTAATAACTGTGGATATTATTTATATGTAATTAAAATGAATTTTATTATATAGATTTATAAGAAATAAATTTGAAAGGAATGAAACTTTTGGCATATATAGTTGTTAAAGAAAGTAAGCCGCTTAAAGGAACTGTTAAGGTAAGCGGAGCCAAAAATGCAGTACTTCCAATAATTGCAGCAACACTTTTAGTTGATGGTGTTTCAGTTATAAAGAGTGTGCCTAATTTAAGAGATGTGAATGTAATGTCAGATCTTTTAAGATATCTTGGTGCAAAAGTACAGTATGATGGAGATACACTTGTAGTAGATGCTACAGAAATAAAAGATACGGAGGCTCCATATCATCTTGTAAATAAAATGAGAGCATCATTTTTAGTTATGGGATCGCTTCTAGCTAGATATAAAAATGCAAAGATTTCTATGCCTGGAGGATGTGCTATTGGTACAAGACCTATAGATTTACACCTAAAAGGATTTAAAGCCATTGGAGCGAAAGTTAATTCTGAGCATGGATACGTGGAAGCGGATGCAGAGGCTTTAAAAGGAAGTAAGGTATACCTAGACTTCCCATCTGTAGGAGCAACTGAAAATATAATGATGGCAGCAGTTCTAGCAGAAGGAATTACTACTATAGAAAATGCAGCTGAAGAACCTGAAATTGTAGACTTAGCAAACTTTTTAAATAAGATGGGAGCTAAGGTAAGAGGCGCAGGAACTAACACAATAAAAATAACAGGTGTAGAGAAGCTTGAAGCAGTGGAACATACTGTTATTCCTGATAGAATAGAGGCAGGTACCTATATGGTAGCAGCGGCTATGACAAAGGGTGATGTATATGTAGACAATGTAATAATAGATCATATAAAACCACTTGTAGCTAAGCTTGTAGAAGTGGGCTGCATAGTAGAAGAAGGAGAAAATGGAGTAAGAGTTATTGGGCCAGAAGAAATTCAACCTACTAACATAAAAACTCTTCCACATCCAGGATTTCCAACGGATATGCAATCTCAGTTTATGGCACTTTTATGTACAGCAAATGGAAAATCTACAATTACTGAAACGGTATTTGAAAATAGATTTATGAATGTACCTGAACTTATAAGAATGGGCGCTGATATTGAAATTAATGGAAAATCTGCTATTGTTCAAGGGAAACCTAAACTTACAGGTTCAGAAGTTATGGCGACAGATTTAAGAGCAGGAGCAGCACTTGTTATAAGTGGGCTTGTGGCTGAAGGCGAAACTATTGTAAAAAATATTTATCATATAGAAAGAGGATATGTTGACTTAGTAGGAAAACTATCTATGCTTGGAGCTGAAATTTACAAAGTTGAAGAAAGTATTTAGTTTATAGAGAAGTAATTAGTAATTAGGAGGTAAATAATGACACCTGAAATAGGTATTGATTTAGGGACCGCATCGGTGCTTGTGTATGTAAAAAATAAAGGGATTGTATTAAATGAACCTTCAGTGGTTGCAATAGATACAACAACTGGTAATGTACTTGCTGTTGGAGAAGAAGCAAGACTTATGCTAGGAAGAACACCAGGAAGCATAGTAGCTATAAGACCACTTAGAGAAGGGGTTATATCAGACTATCAAGTTACAGAAAAAATGCTTAAGTATTTTATAGAGAAGATAACAGGCGGAGTAAGCATGTTCAAGTTCTTTAAGCCAAAGATAATGGTATGTGTACCATCAGGCGTAACTGAGGTTGAAAAAAGAGCTGTTATAGATGCAACTATGGAAGCTGGAGCAAGAGAGGTATTTCTTATAGAAGAACCTATTGCAGCAGCTATAGGAGCTGGAATAGAAATATCAAAGCCTAATGGATGTATGGTTGTAGATATCGGTGGAGGAACTACTGATATTGCAGTTATATCACTTGGCGGAATAGTTGAAAGCACTTCGATAAAAGTAGCGGGAGATACTTTTGATGAAGCTATAATAAGATACATGAGAAAAAATCACTCAATGCTTATTGGAGAAAGAACTGCAGAAGAGATAAAAAAGACAATAGGAACAGCTTTCCCAAGAGAAGAAGAAGTGTTCATGAATATAAGAGGAAGAAACTTAGTTACAGGACTTCCGGAAGTAAGAGAAATAAGCTCTTCAGAGATGCTTTCAGCGCTTAAAGAATGTGTAGTTCAAATTGCTGATGCGGTACACTCTGTACTTGAGAAAACACCTCCAGAGCTTTCAGCAGATATAAGTGATAAAGGAATTCTAATGACAGGTGGAGGGTCTCTTCTTTGGGGACTTGATAAACTGATTCAAAAGAGAACTGGAATTGAAGCTTATGTAGCAGAAGATACAGTTTCTTGTGTAGCAAGAGGAACTGGAGAAGCACTTAATTCGCTTAAGTATATGAGCCAAAATTCATATAAGAAAAAATATTAAGATAAAAAATATTAGTAACTTCAGGGGAAAGGCAGAGAAATCTGTCTTTTTCTGTAATTATTTTATAATAAGATAGGAGTATTATGTTTGGCTATATAAAGACAAACAAAATGGAGCTCAAATATAGAGAGATAATCGCATACAAAGGATACTATTGTGGCATATGTATGACACTTAAACGCGAATATGGAAATTTGAGTAGACTTTCATTAAATTATGATACTACATTTTTACAAATACTGCTGACCTCTCTTTATGAGCCTCAAGATTATGGTGAGAAGCTAAGATGTATTTCTCATCCTCACAAAAAAGAAGTGGTTATAACCAATGAGATATCAAAGTATTGCAGTGCTATGAATATAATACTGACATACTATAAGCTTAAGGATGATGTAGAGGACGATAATTCATTAAAAGCTAAAGCACTTTTAACTCTAATAAAGCCTGCATTTGAAAAAGCTAGCTTAGAATATGAAGAGAAGACAAAAGTAATAGGAGATCTGCTTAAACAGCTCTGGGATCTTGAAAAAGAAAAGTGTGATGATGTAGAGGCGCTTGCTGAAATATTTGGAGATATAATGGGAGAAGTTTTTTCATATAAGGAAGATGTATTTAGAAAAAATCTTTATCAAACTGGATTTTATCTTGGAAAGTATATATATATACTTGATGCATTTGACGATCTAGAGGAAGATATAAAAAATGAAAAATATAATCCCTTTAAAAATCAAAATCTAGATAAAGAATATATAAAAAATCAGCTTTTCTTTTTACTTTCTTGTGTGAATGAGGAGTTGGATAGACTTCCGCTTATAAGAAATAAAGGGATAATAGACAATATATTATTTTCGGGGATAGTTCAAAGACTTAATAAAGCGATGAAAGAAACTTTTGATGAGGAGGAAATAATTAAATGGAAATAAATAATCCGTATGAGATACTTGGGGTATCGAGAAATGCATCTAAAGATGAGGTGAAAAAAGCATATAGAGAGCTTGCTAAAAAATATCATCCTGATGTACATTCAGATAATCCGCTTGCTGACTTAGCTGAGGAAAAATTTAAAGAGGTTCAAGCGGCATATGATATGATTATGAATGAACAAGAAGCTAGAGCGGGATTTAATAATAGAGGGAATACAAACAACAGTTATAGCAATAATTCAGGGTACAATAATAACTCAGGCTATAACTCTTCAAATGGTTCGGGTGGAGGATTTAATTACACACAGATAAGAACGCTTATTGCAAGAAATGATCTTAGAACGGCAAGAAGAGCGCTTGACTCTGTAACCCTAAAGAATGCAGAATGGTATTTCCTATCAGGGCTTATATACAGCAGATTTGGGAATTTAGGATTAGCGCTTAAGGATATGGGGACCGCACTTGAAATGGATCCTGGGAATGCAGAATATGTAAATGCATACTATGCACTTCAAAATCAGAGCCAAAGATATCAATCAGGGTACAGACAGTATAATTCAAATGGAGACTTAGGAAGTCTTTGTTGTAAAATATGGTGTCTTGATACATGCTGTGAATGTGGAGGATGTGATTTGATATCATGTTTATAAAAAAAGATAAACATACTACATCTTCAGATCTAGCATTTATGGGGATAATGCTTGCGATTAATCAGATTCTGTTATACTTTGGCGGGATGACAAATTTCAATGAAACTTTCTTTCTATGCAGTGCAAGTATAATAATTGGAATCGTAGTAGTTGAAAAAGGTATAAAAAATGGTATAGTATTTTTTATATCTTCAGCTATGATGGCAATTGTTATGATGCCAAATAAGTTAAATGCCACAGGTTATATTTTTGTGCTAGGGATTTATACTATAGTTAAATATTATATAGAAAAAATTCAAGATCAAAGAAAAGAGTGGATTTTTAAAGGTGTATATTTTCTAATAGTATCGGGATTAGCAACCTATATTAGTATGAAATTTATATTTTCAGGAAGCATATATATAATATTTCCTATGATGATTGCTATTATGGCAGTTTATGATTATGCAGCATCAGTACTTTTAAGTGCATATATAAAAAAATTCAAGAATAAATAAATTATAAAATTGCGGTGCAGATAACAATCTAGTAGCCGCAATATTTTTATTTAAAATTAGTTTCAAAATATATAGAAAATATATATGCATACTATAATATAATTTTATGAGGCATTTGCTTGAAAAATATTTTATAAAGAAGTATTATTAAATAATATGCGTAAATATACTTATAAAAAATAATTATTGGAGGTATCATGGAAAATAAAAATATAAAAAAGTATATGAAGATATTATTTTTAGTTGTAATATTAGGAATTGTACTCATGTACATATTAAATCCAGCGTTTAATTCAAAGATTAATGAAATAATAAGAGTGTTTGACCCTAAAGGAGATGCGGCAAAGGAATTTATAGCAAGCTATGGGGGGTATGCTATGGCGGTATCTTTTGGACTTATGGTATTTCAGTCAGTAATGGCACCACTTCCAGCATTTCTTATAACTTTTGCAAATGCTGCACTTTTTGGATGGAAAGTAGGCGCGCTTCTTTCTTGGAGCAGTGCTATGGCTGGAGCAGTTCTTTGTTTTTATATTTCAAGGGTACTGGGAAGGGATATTGCTGAAAAATTTGCACCTAAGGCAGCACTTGAAAGTGTAGATGTATTTTTTGAAAAATATGGCAAATATGCGATTGTAGTTTGTAGACTGCTTCCATTTATTTCATTTGATATAGTAAGCTATGCAGCAGGCCTTACTTCTATGGGGTTCTTATCATTCTTTTTTGCTACAGGCATAGGGCAGCTTCCAGCAACTATAGTTTATTCTTATGTAGGAGGCATGCTTACTGGAGGCGCTCAAAAATTTGTAACAGGACTATTTATACTGTTTGGAGTTAGTATATTTGGATTTATGATCAAGAAGATTTTTGATGATAAAAAGAAAAAAGCGGCTTAATTAGATGTAAATTTAGAAAGTTAGCTTAATTAAGGATGAGGTTTAAAATTGAAAAAAATTATAGATTTTAAAAATCAGATGATGGTAGAAAATCATCAATTGCTTAGTTTTAGTGATTTTTTTGCTAAAATAAAAGTGAAAAAATTTGAAAAGCATAATTCAAAACTTGAAAAGCATAATTTAGAAAGGCATATTGTATTTTTTCCAGGGTGTTCACTTATGAGTTTGGGAGAAGATGCTGTAATGGTACTTTATAACATACTATTAAAAAAGCATCCAGATATGAGTCTTTCGGGTTTTTGTTGTGGGAAACCGTCAAAGCATATATGGCAGGGGAAAAAGTTCAAAAAAAGAGCGACTTTTATAAAGGAAAACCATGACGGAATAATATATACATCATGTCCCAACTGTTTTAAAACCTTAGGTGATGAGGGGCTTAAGGTAAAATCGATATGGCCTGGAATAGACGAATATTTCCCAAAGGAAAAACTGGGAGTCCACGCAGGTAAAGTTATGATGATACATGACCCTTGTACTGCAAGAACTAGTACAGAGGATCATGAGGCAGTAAGAAGCATTATGAACAAACTTGGAATTGAGGTCTTAGAGTTTGAGAACAATAGAGACAAAACGATTTGCTGTGGAAAAATCAATATGACTATGGCTCTTAATGCTGAAAAAGGAATTAAAATTTTGGAAAAGCGAGCTTCACAGTGCAAATGCCCAGATGTAGTGAGTTATTGCGCTTCCTGTGTTCATTCATTTGGATTAGCTAATAAAAATGGAATACATGTGTCAGAACTGCTCATATCTAAAAAAAGTAAACCCTCTTGGGTTAACAGGATTAGATTTGTAAAAAATAAATTAAAATAATATATCATAAAAAATAAAAGCCTAGATTATTAAAAACTTGCAAAAAGTATTTTGAAAATAATCTAGGTTTTTTATATTATTTTTGAATTTCTTTAAAAAGTTCATAAGCTTTTTGTTTAGCTTCAATTAAAACGTCATCTCCAGAAGCTGTAATGTGGTAATATTTTCTTATTTTTCCATCCACAAGTCTATCTTCTTTTTGAAGAAGTCCATTTGATTCCATATTGTGAAGGATTGGATATAGCGTACCAGGACTCATATCATACCCATGTTCTTTGAGCTCTTCTATCATCCAAACTCCATAAAATGGTTCTTTTTTTGCATGATGGAGTATGTGTATTTGTATGAAGCCTAAAAAGAATTTTCTTAGAATTTTTGCTTGCATTTTAATCACCTCTGATATATAATTCTGATATAGTAAACCGATATCGATATTATAACACAGGGAGGAACTATGCACAATATAGTGTGGAGAAAATTTCTCAAAGATGTATTTATATGCTCATTAGGGGCATATGGGGGGCCAGAAGCTCACTATGGAGTTTTTACAGATCAGTTAGTCAGTAAAAAACAGTATTTGACAGAGGAAGAGCTTGTAGAGCTTATTGCACTTTGTAGCATACTTCCAGGGCCAACGAGCACACAGACTATTGTAGCTATTGGGTATAAGGAAGGTGGGCCAATTTTAGCTCTGCTTACGATGTTAGTATGGGCGATGCCTGTACTTGTATTAATGACTTTACTTTCATTTTTGTACCAAATATTCGAAGCTAGGGATATTTCAAAGGAATCTCTTAGATATATTGGACCTATGGCGGTAGGATTTATTGTAGTTGCAGCTTATAGAATTGGAAAGAAAGTGGTTAAGGATAAGCTTACAATAGGACTATTCTTTATGGGACTACTTGCGACATATTTCATAAGAAGTCCATGGATTTTTCCACTAGTATTATTAGTAGGGGGGATATCAAGTATTGCAACATCTAAAGAAAATGAATTATGGAATAAAGTAAAACTAAATCCACCGTGGGTATATTTGGCTATATTTATAAGTATTATATTTATTAGCAGGATTTATCTTATTGGACATGAAAATAGAATTTTACATTTATTTGAAAGTTTTTATAGATATGGTTATTTAGTTTTTGGTGGGGGACAGGTTGTCGTGCCTCTTATGTATACAGAACTTGTAGAGCTGAACTCATTTATGACTAATCAGGAATTTTTGACAGGATATGGACTTGTACAAGGACTTCCAGGGCCAATGTTTAGTTTCAGTGCTTATGCTGGAGGAATGGCATCAAGAGGAGTGAGTACAGCTCATCAGATTTTAGGAGCGTTAGTAGGTGGGATTGGAATATTTTTACCAGGGCTGCTACTTATATATTTTATATATCCTATATGGGAAAATTTAAAAAATATAAAGGCTATAAAGATTTCGCTTAAAGGAATAAATGCAGTAGCGGGAGGTCTGATTTCGGCATCCGCGATAATATTAATGCAAAAAAACGGTTTATTTATAGATAATTTAGCAGTATGTATAATTACAATAGTTCTTCTTTATAGCAAAAAAGTACCTGCTCCGTTTATAGTTATAGGGAGTATATTTTTAGGATTTATATTTTAAACAAATCTAAATAGATAAAATGCAAAAGGGGCTGGAGATAATCCACCCCTTTTATTTATAAGTTTTCAATATCAATGCATTCTGTAGTTTCTAAGAAAGGTTCATTTTCTAGAAGGTATTTTTTCTTTATAAAAACTCCCAATGAAGTTACAATTACAGCTAATATTGCAGCAACTAAAAAATATTTCCATTTGTTGGAACCAGCAGTAAGTCCAGCAGCACCTATAGTGAAAAATGAGACTCCTGGAAACATAAATATAAAGGTATATATAGTATATTCCCAAAATCCGATATCCGTTATTCCATACGCAAAATTTTGAATATTATAGGGGAATATAGGAACCATTCTAGTAATCATTAAGATGACAAGATTACTTTTTTTGTTGTCTGAGAATAAAAGTTTTTTTAGAGTTTTATTTTTTTCAAGCATGGGCTGTATACTATCTTTCAAAAAGAATCTTCCCACTAAGAATGCAATTGAAGCGCCAAGCGTAGTTGCGAAAAGACAGGCGAATATTCCGCATACAGGACCGAGCATCATACCAGCAAGAATGGCAAAGGTTATTCCTGGAAGTGCAAGTACAACGCAGCCTATTATAGTTACTACAGTATATATTGATATAGCAAGTATGGGGTTTTGATGTACGAGTGTAGTTAGAAAATTAAGATTTTCCATATCACAAAGATAAGCGGAACATTTAAAATGCCTATCTAATACCCATATTAAAATTATGATTGCTATAAATATAGTAGTTTTTAAAGATTTTTTCATTATTTATCACTCAGTTTCCTTTTTAATAAAATTTCATCTAATATAATAAGTATTATACCACAAATCATTATTATTAAAAAAAATCTGTTTATTACAGAAAATTGAATTTTAGTCTGATGGAAGCCTTCCCTTATAATACTTGCGGGAACTATTTGCATTCTTTTAAAACCATATAGAAGAATTTCATAACAGAAAGTGATGATTATATTTAGGATTGTAAATTTAAGGCTTAGTTTTAAGTTTTTCTTTTTATTGGCGATGAATAAAAGTATACTTAAAATTATGGTTGAAGCAAAGAAAATATAGCCTATATTTACTCTCATTTCAAGCCATTCGCTCTTAAAACAGCTTAGGGCGATTGCCATCGCCCATAGTAAACTGTTGAATAATATTCTAAGGTATATCATACTAAGCTAATCTAAATATTACTTTAACTACAGTTCCATCTGCAGGAAGTACAGAATCATCGCCAAAGAAGTCTACTATTTTATTTTGAGTAGTTCCAGTTGGATACGCAGCATCACTTGCAATTCCAGTTGCACAGCTGTCTAAGCAAAGAACGCAACCAGTATCATTTTTTTCTGCACTTGCAAGGTTTCCTCCGAAACGGAAATCAGATTCTCTCTCTTCACCTCCTTTGCATATACGTATACTATGTTATGATATCATTACTTTGAAGTTGTTTCTAATTGGAAAAAACAATTATATCTATAGAGAAAACTAATCAATATAAACTGGAAAATATATTAAGAATTGCAATAAAAAAACAGACAAATTTTTCATTTTGGAAATTTCCAAAGGGAGAATTTGTCTGTTTTTTATCCGGATATGAATTTAGTTTCTTATGAGAGTTAATTTTCTTCTAAAGCTTCATGTAAGGTTTCCCATTCCTCAAATGAATTTGCTAATAAATCTTCTGATAATTTCTTCTCATCAGTTACTTTTTTTGCATTTTCAGGGTTTGAATAAATCTCTTCTTTACATAGTTCGCAGTCAAGTTGTTCTATTTTTTCTTCAAGTGAAGCTATAGTTTCTTCTATTTCAGCTATACGTTTTTTTACTTTTCTAAGTTCTTTTTCCTTTTCTTTATCTTTTTTCTGTTGAGCTTTTTGCTGGGTTTTTGTCTGTCCATTTTGAGAAGCATCAAGAGAATCTCGTTCAAGGTCTTCTTTTTCCTGAGATATTTTTTCTTGGTAATAATCATAATTGCCGAGGAATTCTCTTACTCCATTTTCACTTAAGACAAGGACTTTGTCTGCAAGTTTATTTATAAAATATCTATCGTGGGAAATGAAAAATACAGTACCTTCATATACGTTAAGCGCATTTTCTAAAACTTCTTTAGATTCTATATCGAGATGATTTGTGGGCTCGTCCAGGAATAGGAAGTTTGCCTCAGAAAGCATAAGCTTAAGCAGGGATATTCTAGACTGCTCTCCTCCGCTTAGGGAAGATATAAGTTTATATACATCATCTCCAGTAAATAAAAAGGCCGCTAGCATATTTCTTACTTTAGTTTCAGTAAGACTTGGGTACTTATTCCATACTTCATTTAAGATTGAGTTATTTGGATTTAAATCACGTCTATTTTGGTCGAAATATACGGGATGAACATTTGTACCAAAGTTTATACTTCCATTAAAATCAGGATCCTTCCCAAGAAGTATATTGAACAGTGTAGTTTTACCAGCTCCATTTGGACCAAGTAAAGCTACTTTTTCATTCCTATATATATCGAGGTTTATATTTGAAAATAATTTTCTATTTCCAAAGCTTTTTTCCACATTTTCGGCTTTCATAACATCATAGCCGCTTGTTACAGATGGGCTGAAACTTATAGAGGCTTGTTTTTTAGCAGAATCAGGTTTATCGACCTTGTCCATTTTATCAAGCAGCTTTTCACGACTTCGAGCACGCTTTACTTGTTTTTCTCTTCCAAAGGCTTTTAGCTGGGCTATTATTTCTTTTTGTCTTTTTATTTCTTCCTGATTTTCCTTATATTCTTTCTCCATTAGAAGTTGTGCTATTTCACGCTTTTCAAGATATTCGGTATAGTTTCCATTATATTCGGTCAATATCTTGTTTTGGATTTCAAATATCTTATTTACAATTTTATCAAGAAAATATCTATCGTGGGAAATTACTACTACATTGCCTTTATACTGTTTTAAATAGGTTTCTAGCCACTCCACAGCGTTTGTGTCGAGATGGTTAGTAGGCTCGTCAAGAAGCAGTATATCAGGCTTCTTAAGAAGTAACTTTGACAGCATAAGACGAGTTTGCTCTCCCCCTGATAATAATTTAACGGATTTATCGAAATCTTCTTCATTAAAACCAAGCCCTTTTAATATTCCACGAGCCTCAGAATTATATGCATATCCGTTACAATTTGTGAATATCTCCATTTTTTTAGAGTATTCATTCATTAAATTTTCTAGGTTTGGGTCATGGGCAGATTCTGATATTTTATGTTCTAAAATTCTAAGTTCTTTTTCTAGTTTTATTATATCTTCAAAACATAAAAGTGCTTCTTCAAGAAGTGTATTTTCTGAACTTGATTTTACGTTTTGTTCAAGGTATCCAAGTGTTAGGTCTTTGCCTAGAAATATTTGCCCAGAGTCTTTTTCGAGCTTTCCTGCTATTATTTTAAATAGTGTTGTCTTTCCGGCTCCATTTGAACCGACAAGACCTACTTTTTCGCCATCATTAATAGCGAAAGAAATATCCTTTATTATAGTTTCAATTCCATAAGATTTGGTTATATTATTTATTGAGAGTGTAATCATTTTATTTCTCCATATATTTTTCTGCTTTTTTATATGTAATTTACTTTTTAATATAAACTACAATATAAATTATAACATATAATGGGGATTAAATTCTGTAAATTATTTGACATTCTTGTTAAAATTTGGTTTAATAAATAATATAAGACTATGCTATAATAGTATATTAGAACAGGATGAGGTGGATTAATTGAGCAAGTCAGAACGATCAATTTCTATGGCGGTAATAAGAAGATTACCAAAATACCATAGATATTTAAAGGATTTAATGGATAAGGAAATTTATAGAATATCTTCAAAAGAGCTAAGCGAAATTATAGGATTTACTGCATCTCAAATTAGACAGGATCTTAATAATTTTGGGGGATTCGGACAACAGGGCTATGGATACAATGTTGAAGAACTATATGATGAAATCGGGAAAATACTTGGTTTAGACAAGGAATATAATGCGGTGGTTATTGGAGCTGGAAATATGGGGCAGGCGCTTGCTAATTACCCATGGTTTCAAAAGAAAGGCTTTGCAGTAAAGGCACTTTTTGATGCGAATCCAAAACTTGTAGGCCTTAAAATCAGGGATATGGAAATATTAGATGTAGAAGATTTAGAAGACTATATAGAAAAAAACTCAATAAAGATAGCAGTTATATGTACGCCTAAGGAGCATGCACAATCAATAGCAGATAAGCTTTCTAAGACTGGTATCGAAGGAATATGGAATTTTGCACCTATAGATCTAAATATTCCATCTAGAATTATTGTGGAAAATGCACATTTAAGTGACAGTTTATTTGTCTTGTCATATATGCTTAATGAATCTAAAAAAGATCAAGCTGAATAATCTATAATAAAGCGTATAATCTTGAAAATTCAAGTTTATGCGTTTTTTTTACAAAAATTAGGATTAATGGTGGAAATTTTGTAATATTTTCTTAAATTGTATTGTTGTGTTAATAAAGGTATAATATAATTATTATTAGTAAGTATTTGAAAAAAATATGTTTATTAATGTATTATTTATAAAAAGGGGAAGGAGGGGACTTATGGTAAAGAAGTTTTTAAGAGCAGTTTTTGCTTTTGTAGGAGTTACAACTGGTTTTGGGATATATTTATATTTAAATGTATTGCTTACTAAAATGTATAGCATATCTAAAACTTTAGAAGTTATTATATTTTTAGCACTTACCTTGGGATTAGGAGTATTGTTCTTTTTCTTGACACCATACTTTATTAAGGTCGGACAAAAAGTTATTGTTAAAATTGAAAAAGAGTCAGCATCTGTAGGCACCTTAGAAATGTTGGTTTCTATTGTTGGAATTATCATTGGACTTATTGTTGCTTATTTTATAAATGGATTTGTTTCTCAAATACCGGTTATAGGGCCAGCTATATCGGCTGTAGTATATATATTCTTCGCTTTTCTAGGATATAGACTTTCTACTAAGCGAAAAGATGAGATATCTGGATGGGCCAATAACTTTAAATTGACTCAAAATAAAGAAAAGACATCTAAAAAACAACTTGCAGGAGTACCTAAAATACTAGACACTAGTGTTATAATTGATGGAAGAATTGCAGATATTGCAAAGACTGGTTTTATTGAGGGGAAGTTTGTTGTACCTAATTTTGTGTTAGAAGAATTAAGACACATCGCAGACTCTTCAGATGACCTAAAAAGGGTTAAGGGGAGAAGAGGGCTAGATATTCTTAATATAATGCAGGAAGAATTAAAACTTGATTTTGAAATATCAAATATGGATTTTGATGATATTTCTGAAGTTGATATGAAACTTCTTAAATTAGCACAAACTATGAATGGGAAAGTGCTTACTAATGATTTTAATTTAAATAAAGTAGCTCAATTTCAAGGGGTTAAAGTATTAAATATAAATGAACTTGCAAATGCAGTGAAAACTGTAGTTATCCCTGGGGAAGAGATGTTTGTTACGATAGTTAAGGAAGGTAAGGAACATAATCAGGGTGTGGCATATTTAGATGATGGAACAATGATTGTTGTTGAAAATGCAAAAAAACTAATAGGACAACAATTTACAGTTATAGTTACAACAGTGCTTCAAACCGCAGCTGGAAGAATGATATTTGCAAAGCAAAAATAAAAAAGTTTTTAAATAAAAAAGATATATGCTTAATGTTTATTTAAGTGTATATCTTTTTTTGATTTATTAAAATCTATAAAACATCTTCGATATCATTTTTCTTATACTGTTTTTTTTCTAAAAGTTTTCTTGAAATTTTTCCAAATGATGATACAAGCATTACTCCTACGGCGATTGATCCAGCTACAGTTAACGTAGAAAGACCTCTTTGAACAGCATTAGCTATATCGTTTTGAGTTAAATGATACATTGTCATATAAAGAGAATAACCGGGAGTTATTGGAAGTATTCCTGGAATTACAAACATAGTAACTGGATTTTTGCTTATTCGTGCAAATATTTCGCTCAATACAGCCACGGCTACGGCTGACGAAAGATTTGCAAACGCCATGCTACTACCTATATTAGTTAATAATACATATACAATCCATCCGAATGCACCTGTAAGTCCCGAATAAACTATAAGTTTTTTAGGAAGTTGAAAAAATATAGCATAACCTATTGTAGCTATAAACGCATATATAAATTGAATTATTAGATTCATTATATTATACCTCCAAGCTTCATATATAAACTTAAGACAGAACCCACAGAAACTGCAATCGCTATTGCTAATATAGCAGCTTCAAACACTTTTGATACACCAGAAATTAAATCTCCAGCGATAAAGTCTCTAAGTCCGTTAGTAAAGGATACTCCAGGAAGTAGTGGCATTATGGAACCTACGATTATCATATCTAGATTTCTTCCAATTCCAAATATTATTGAAAGAATAGCTAGGATGGATATTATTACGCCACTTACCGCATTTGATAGAAACGCATTGTTATCGAGTTCGTACATCTTTATCGAAGTTATAGTTGCTATCATAGATATTATAAAGGCGCAGAATAAGTCATGAGGCATTCCGCCGAACATTCCAGCAAACATTGAAGATGCTATGCCGCACCATATTACTCTTTTGGAAGATGAATATTCCGACTTGGCTAAAATTGCTTGAAGATTCGCAATGGCAAGGTCTAAATCAATTTCATTATTAACAAAATCTCTTGAAAAATTATTTACAAGGGCCACCTTTTGAAGGTTTGTGGCACGGTCATCTATACTTTTCATAAATGAAAATCCATCATGTCTATCGTCAGCTATTATTATAACGGTTGGAGTGACAAAAGCACTTACATGGAATATATTTCTAGAATGGCATATTCTTAGTATAGTATCTTCCACTCTATAGGTTTCGCCACCGTTTCTTAGCATTATTTCACCAGCGAAGAGTGCAAGTCTTAGAACTTTTTTTTTGTCTAGCTCACTTATTGTTTTTTTCAAATCTTATTCCTCCTAAGATAAAAGAAATTATTTTTGGACTAACTAAAAAAATAATAACACAATGATAAGTAAAAATAAACCCAAAAAGAATAAAAGCTTATATTATACATTTTTTTTACATTTTTACCCAAGCTATTTGTTTTATTATAATATATAAAGTGTTATAATGTAGCGTGTACTCATTAATTGATGGGTATAGTTTTAATAAAGAATAAGCTATAAAATAGATAAGATACTTCAAAGGAGTTGTTAGAGTATGAAGCAGAGAATTCTTGTTATAAAAGAAGTAATAGGTCAGAGGAATGAACTAGCATTTTCTCTTGTTGAACCATATATAAAGGAAAGACTTAAAGAAGGAAGCTTTGTTAATGTATATGAAACAGTGAACACTGTATTAAGAAGTCTTTTAGAAGAAGATGAAATATGGCAGGCGGAAATTATCCAAAAAGAAATAGATTTGATGTTTAATATAAATAGTTATGATAAGATTGTATATGTTCCTCAAGATGCAGTTAAATCCTCAGATATTTTGGTCTACGATCCCGAAACTTTAGATAAAAATATGATATTTTATAATATCGGAAATATGCAGGTAAGAGAACAATATGAGATAAATGAATATAAACAAGATGAAACTTCAACTGGAGGAGTAACGCAGGAAAATGAAAAAGTTACTGTAAAAAATATAGCTGAATATAAAGGACTTTGGACTTTTGTTGCTATTATTCCTTGGCTTATTTTCTTACTGATGTATCTTTTTGGATATAAAAACATATCAGGAATACCGTTTGTAATAGCAGCAGTATCTTTAGGCATAAAAGTTATTAGGAACAGAAATTTAAAAGATTACACAGCAGAATCTATTAACTTAGCACTATTTACGCTACTATTATTTTCAAACTATCAAAATTACTCGTGGATAGCGAATATATCGCCAGTTATGGCTTTTATGGGTATGGGATTAGTATTTTTGATTTCTAAAATTGATTGGGAAGATATTTAGCTTTATAACAGCCTTAAGGGCTGTTATTTTTTTGCAAAAAAACAGTTGCGAATAATCAGTAAATTTTAATTTTATAACTGTATAATTTAAACTAAAGCATAAATAGAAAACGTTATTTTTAAATGAAAATGCAAAAAAAAACATAAATTAAACTATAGTAAATATTTTTAATAATACTAAAAAATAAATTTTTATTTAAAAATTCTCTATTTTTCAACGGGTATAACTTGAAAATGAAATTTTTAAAAATATAAGAATTATCTAAAAATTATGTTGCATAATTATTAAATAAAAGTTATAATAAGTAAAGAATTATCGCAATTATTTTAATTATGCAGATTGTTTAAAATTGACAAGGAGGTTAAACATGGAAGAAAAACAAAGAGGACAGTTTGGGAGTAAATTCGGATTTATAATGGCGGCTGTAGGGTCTGCAGTAGGTCTTGGAAATCTATGGGGATTTCCATATAAGATGGGTAAAGGTGGCGGATTTGCATTTCTTTTTATTTACCTATTTTTTGTAATTACAGTTGGATTTGTAGTAATGCTTGGAGAACTTGCTATAGGTAGAAAAGCTAAGATGGATGCAGTTGGGTCTTATAAATTTATGGATAAAAAATCCGGGTTTATAGGTATGTTTGGAGTTGTGGCAGCTTTTGTAATACTTTCATTTTACTGTGTACTTGGTGGATGGGTAATGAAGTATGGATTTACCTTTATAGGGGAAATGTTTGGTGCGGGTTTTGGTGGAGTTGCAGGAGCGGACTATTTCGTAGCATTTATAACAGGAAATGTAGAACCGATAATTTGGTTTGCGATATTCCTTGGACTTTCTTGCCTTATAGTACTTGCAGGAGTTGAAAAAGGAATTGAAAAATATAGTAAGATAATGATGCCAGCGCTTTTTGTAATGCTTATAGTAATTATTATAAGAAGTGTAACGCTTCCAGGAGCAGTTGAAGGACTTAAGTTCATATTTAAACCAGATTTTTCAGTATTCTCAAGTGTTGAATCTACAGTAAAAGTTGCTGGAACAGCACTTGCGCAGATGTTCTTCTCGCTTTCGCTTGGTATGGGAGCTATGCTTACTTATGCAAGTTATCTTGGTAAAGATGACAATCTTGAATCAAGTGCACTTATAATACCTGCGCTAGATACATTAGTAGCAGTACTTGCAGGTTGTGCTATAATGCCAGCAGTATTTGCGTTTGACTTAGACCCATCAGCAGGACCTGGACTTATGTTTATAACTCTTCAACAGGTTTTTGAATCTATGCCTATGGGAGCATTTTTTGGATTCTTATTCTTTACTTTAGTGTTTTTTGCAGCAATAACTTCATCAATTTCACTTCTTGAGGTTATATGTGCATACTTTATAGATAGTAAGGGAATGCCTAGAAAAAAAGTTACAGCAATGGCAGGAATCGCAGTATTTGTACTTGGAATTCCAGTAGCTTTAAGTCAAGGGCTTCTTTCTGGGGTTAGACCTATAATGGGAATGGATATACTTGATTCATTTGACTTTATAGCAGAATATACACTTATGCCTCTTGGTGCATTATGTATGTGTTTATTTGTAGGTTGGAAATGGGGACCTAAAGTTTTAACGGATGAGGTTGAGGCATCTGGGTTAGGGTTTAAACTTAAAGGATATTTTAGCTTTATGATTAAATGGGTAACTCCACTATTTGTTGGATTTGTACTATATTCTTCATGTATCGCACCTATAATAAAATACTTTGTAAGTGGTGGACAGTAGAATAAAATTGATGTTGTATAAATTGTATAATGTATAAATGAGGGTGCCTAAGGGCACTCTTGTTTTTATTCACAAAAATCTATTTATAAGGTATAATAAAATATTAGATAATAATAAAATTTATATAGATTTTTACAAAGGAGCAAGAAATGAAAAAAAGAGTAGTACTTGGAATGAGTGGTGGTGTGGATTCATCTGTAGCAGCCCTTATTTTAAAGGAACAGGGGTATGATGTAGTTGGAATATTCATGAAGAACTGGAATGAAGAAGATGAGACTGGCGTATGTACGGCCACTGAAGATTATGAAGATGTATCAAGAGTAGCAAGTCAGTTAGGGATACCTTATTACACAGTTAACTTTGAAAAAGAATATTGGGACAGAGTATTTAGCTACTTTTTAAAAGAATATAGAGCAGGAAGAACTCCGAATCCAGATGTTATGTGCAATCAGGAAATTAAATTTAATGCATTTTTAGACTATGCTTTAAAACTTGAGGCAGATTATATAGCTATGGGGCACTATGCTAGGGTTAAAGAAAAAGATGGGAAATTCTATTTGGTAAGAGGTAAAGACAATAATAAGGATCAGACTTATTTTCTTTCAAGAATTGGACAAAAGGCACTTTCAAAAGCATTATTTCCAATTGGTGATATAGAAAAATCAGAGGTTAGAAGAATTGCAGAAGAAAATAACCTTGCTACAGCTAAGAAAAAGGATTCTACAGGAGTATGTTTTATAGGAGAAAGGGATTTTGATGCCTTTTTAGATAAGTATCTGCTTTCTAAACCTGGAATAATAATGACCGTAGACGGCAAGGAGATAGGAAACCATCACGGACTTATACATTATACGTATGGTCAAAGAAGAGGAATCGGTATAGGTGGAGTAGGTTCTGGAGAACCTTGGTTTGTATGTGGTAAAAGTCTTAAAAAGAACATATTATATGTAGCACAAGGTGAAAATCACGAATCACTATTTACTAAGAGTTTAATAGCAGATGATATGTTTTGGACACTTGATCAGCCGTCAACAATGCCTTTAAAATGTACAGCTAAATTCAGATATAGACAGGAAGATATTCCAGTTACTGTATATGATATGGGGAATTCTAGGATTAAGATAATTTTTGATAATCCAGTAAAAGCAATAACGCCAGGACAAGTAGCGGTACTTTATGATGGAGAAGTATGTCTTGGAAGTGCAATAATAAATAGTGCAGAGCCTGTAAATAGTAAGTATAGATTTTTATATGAAAGTGAAAAACAAGCATAATGGAATAATCATAAAAGTGAGGGGAAATATCCTTTCGCTTTTTATTTTATAAATTTGTGCAAAAAAGAATAACAAGTTGGCGGGGGACCAACTTGTTATAAAGGGGTTTTTAACTATATGTTCTGTGTGAGTGTAAGGAATTGGGAGAAAAACCTTACATTCGGTGATTTATATCACCTGACTACAAATATATTTTAATGTTAAAATAAAGTATAGCTATAAAAAAAATGTGGGAAAAATGTAAAAATAGAAATATATTGAATGAGGAGTTTAGGTTTATGAAAACTAAGGTTATGTATAGATGTAGTAGCTGTATGAATGAAAGCCCTAAATGGAGTGCTAAATGTTTGGAATGTGGTTCATTTGGAACTATTGAAGAGTTTGAGATAGCAAAAAAAAACAGTACTTCACGTGTAGATATTTCAGCATCTTCACCTAAAACTACGATAAATAAGCTTAAAGATATTAAGACGAATAATAGTCATAGAATAGTGAGCTCACTTAATGAATTTAACCGTGTTATGGGTGGAGGTATAGTTAAGGATTCTGTAAGTATAATAACGGCAAAACCTGGAGCGGGAAAATCTACACTTTTGCTTCAAATTGCAGATGATCTTGGAATTAAGGGCTACAAAGTGCTTTATGCGAGTGGTGAGGAAAGTGATAGTCAGATTAAAAGTAGGGCTGATAGAATTTTAAAAAATGTCAGTGATAATATATGGATACTTCCTGATAATAGTATGAATAATGTACTTGGACATGTAAATGAAATAGATCCAGATCTTATAATAATAGATAGTATTCAGACGTTTACGCTTGAAGAGCATTTTCCATCAAGAGCAGGGTCGCCAACCCAAACTATGGAATGTGCAAATGCTATGGTTAAGATAGCTAAAAATACCAAAAGACCGAGAGCGGTAATACTAGTAGGGCAGATGAATAAGAATGAGGAGATGGCAGGCCTTAGATCGTTGGAACATCTAGTTGATACAGTACTAGTTATCGAAGGGGAAAATGAAGAAACTTTAAGAGAACTTCAATCTACTAAAAATAGATTTGGAGGAACGGGAGAGATGGGTTTCTTTTCGATGTCGGAAGAAGGGCTTGTATCCATAGATAATCCTTCAGAATATTTTATGACTGTGAGAAGTGAACATGATAAAGTTTCGGGGTCAGCACTTACGGTTGTAAGGGAGGGGACTAGGCCTATAATTTTAGAGATTGAGAGTCTTGTATCGACTTCTTTTATGCCATATCCAACAAGAATTGGAGAAGGGCTTAGAAGGGACCATTTAAATATACTTGTGAGTATATTGGAGCAGCGGGCAAAATTTAATCTTTTGAATAAAAATGTAGTTATAAAGACTACAGGGGGACTTAAAGTCAAAGAAAATGCTATAAATTTAGCTATTCTTATAAGTATAGTATCCTCGTTTTCTGAAAAACCAGTGCCTTCTAACTATGTTTTTATAGCGGATGTAGGACTTACGGGAGAACTTAAAAAAGTGCCATCTACGGAGCAAAGGGTAAGAGAACTTGATAGGATGGGGTTTGAAAAAGTATATATAGCGCCAGGAACTTTTTCAAGAAAAGTTGAATTTGAACATATTAAAGTAATTGAGAAGAAGACGCTTATCGAAGTCATTTACGATGTTTTTGGTAAACTTGAAAGATTTAGTAAATAAGATATTCAGATAGATGGAGGTTTTTATGACGGGAAATGAAAGAAGAGATTATATATTGAGCAAGCTTTGCGAAAACCCAGTAAGTGCATCTTCATTAGCGGCTGAGTTTTCGGTAAGTCGCCAGATAATTGTTTCTGATATCGCACTTTTAAGGGCAGCTGGAAATCCTATAGAATCAACACCAAGAGGTTACGTAATAAAACAAAAAACAGATAGAAGTGGAATTATAAAGGTTATAATGTGTAAACATTTAAATGAAGGGGTAGAAGATGAGCTTTATACGATTATAGATAATGGGGCAAAAATTTTAGATGTTATAGTAGAACATGATGTATATGGTCAGATTCAAATAAATTTAGACATAGCTTCAAGATATGACTGTGATCAGCTTTTAAGAAAACTTAAAAAAAGTGCAGCATCACCACTGGCGGGACTTACCTCTGGAGTTCACTTTCATACGATTTTATGCCCTGATGAAAGATGTTATAAAAGGATTTTAGAAGTGCTTAGAGCAAAGAAGATTTTGTTTGAAGAAGTTGAGTAGCTTATAAGAAAATGGTATTGACATTATATAAATTCTGAAGTAATATGTATATGCAGGTGACAAGACACCTAATTATACATAAGGAGATATGTAATGAGAACTATTACTAAATCAAGAGGAACAGAAAGTGTTGTTATGGCAGGACTTTTATGTGCTATGGGAATTATAATTCCAATGTTTATGCCTAAAATTGTATTGGAACCAGCGTCGTTTACTTTGGCGAGTCATGTGCCTATTTATGTGGCTATGTTTATTTCACCTATGGTTGCGTTTTCGGTTGCAGTAGGAACTACTATTGGGTTTATGATGACGGGGCTTCCTATAATTATAGTTATGAGAGCTTTTTCACATGTTATATTTGTTACTTTAGGAGCGCTTTGGCTAAGCAAATATTCGATGAATTCAAATTTTAAAGTGGTTGCATTTGCAATTGTAACATCTGCAATTCATGCAGTTTCAGAATTTATAGTTGTATCTACATTTTACTTTGGTGGGAACATATCAGATAAATTCTATGAGAATGGATTTTTTAGATCAGTAATTATGCTAGTTTTTGTGGGAACGTTTGTGCATAGTATAATAGATTTTATAATAGCGTTTATTATTATAAAACCGCTTTCTAAAACTGGAGTTAAGCTTAGTATTTAAATTTTAACTATAAAAAATCTTAGATTATTTGCAGAAACACTTTTAGGAGTGTTAAATAATCTAAGATTTTAATTTTTTTGTTTTTAGTTTTCAAAAAACATTATTTAAGCTACTAAATAGTTACCTATTTCTATATACTCGCTAAGAGTTAGTCCGTTTGATCCTGAATCATATTTATGTTTTTTTGAAGATGCTGGATCTATTAGGAAATAGTCATATCTTATTGTTTCTTTTCCGTTTACTTTTACATCGTCA
>JBOFWC010000258.1:0-4720 GCA_051653405.1 Proteocatella sp.
GTATATGGATTTATTCCGATGACAACACCAGAATCTTTTAGCTCACGAATGGTTTTTGTTGAAGAGAATAGCCCAATTTTTTTCTTTTGTTTTTTTAAATTGTATTTTCCCAGCCCCGCTCGATCTATATCTTTTTCTATCGCAAATCGAGCGGATCCATGGTTCGTATTAACGACAAGTGCTTTGCTGATAAAATAGGTAAATAACAATCCTATACAGATCGCAAAGTAAATAATCCGCTCATTTTCTCCTAAAATATGTGGAATTGCTTGCGTGATAAAAGCATCATGGGTCCAAAGGTAATATTTATAAGGAGGATATATATGATACCCACCGATCGCCAGATTAGCCCCTAAAAGAAGATTGTACCCACATGCTGCAGCAACAAGCTGTGTTGCAATCCAGTTCCCCACTATATAAGAACCTGCGATTATCAAGAAGCCATATTTTACTGTTTTTCGATGTGTTTTGGTTTCTTCATCAACCATAAATCTGTTCTCCCTTCTTCCTAATTTCAAAATAAAAGATGCCCATTATGGGCATCCTTATTCTGAAATTAATATGCATTAAACGAAATGCCCTTTGTTATATACACATTGAATTCATATCCTGGATCCACGGTAACGGTAGCTTGCGTATTCATGCCCTTTTGAAACAACGAGGATGCCGTGTTGAGCAGGTTACTCATCGCTCCCTGCGCTGCCAATTGCCCCGTACTGTACGAAGAATTATTCGATGAGGTATTTCCCCCAGCAACGCCAGCTACGGCAGCTAGTGCCGTTGATAAGGTTCCTGCCGTAAGCGTTCGCCCGGTATGATTATTTACCCGACCTTCAATTCCGTTATATCCTGCACCGTCAACGGCTACCATTGCTCCATCCCCTAATGAATAGGCTCCCCCATTTGGAAGGACAATGGTGGAAAAAGATATGGTTACTCTGCCATCGGTACTTGCTTTTCCTGCATCATAATTGCCTAAAATCCGACTACCGGCGGGGATCAAAAGGCTTGACCCATATGTGGAGTCATAAATATCCGCTGAAACCTGCGCTACAACTTGTCCGCCTACGTCCGTGTTAATTCCAGAGCAAAGAATGACTGGAATCAAAGTCCCGGCTTGGAGTCCTGTTTCCGATGGTGCCATATAAGACATGCTCGTCACATTAGAGTTGTTACCGGATTGCGCAGATGCAACAGCCGTCTTGTCTGTTGCCATATCTCCACCATTTCCTAATGCAAAAGCAATTGCCGCTTTAAACTTATCTTTCATACTCTGCGCTGCCGAAGTTTCTTCACCACTATTTTGATTCCCACCAGTAGCAGCCGGTTGAGAAACCGCTGTCTGAGAAGGAAGTGTATATGCCGGAGAATACGATGCTGGGGCAGATCGAGGAATTTGTGGAACACTTGTCATTCCAGCACCAGCACCTGAATTTGCTCCATTCATTTGCTGGACTTGTCCCGTATTAGGGACCTTGCCTTTGCCTCTCGCATTGGCATCTGCGTTTTTCAAACCGTCCGTATAATCACTGTAGTCCGTTGGTAATCCACTGGTATTTTTAGGATTTTGCGTAGCAACCTCTTGTTTTGTCTTTTGCGGTTGGTTATTTTGTTTCTCATCACTTGATGAAAAAATAAATGCCATAACAAAAGTCGTAACGCCCAAAATCATTATGCCGATAACAATTTTTCTATTAATCCCAAATATAGTTCCATGGTCTCCATCCTTCATAGATACATTTACCGGCGAATCTTCCTTCACATCGCTTTTTCGACGCCGCAATAAGGTACGAATATCCTTCATAAAATTCAACGAAAGCCCTCCTTTCTACATATTGCTTTTTATGCGGATAATCTCTTTATCAGAAACCCGCAATTCTGCTTCTGAAAAAAGACGATCTACAATGAAGTAATTATCTTTCACTTTATAATTGACAAGAGATACTTCTTTTTTACCTTTTTCTTTGGTAAAAAGAACCGGCAGCTTTTTCGCCATTTTCTTGAATTTAATATAGGTTTTCGAACCATCATCAAAAATCATAATTGGTTTATTATTTGAGTCACCCGAAATTTCATAATTGAAGTTAAGCTGCTCAGGATTTGAAACACTCAGCGTATCCGTTATGGTTTTTTCATCTTTACGCTGCTGCACCAAATTATCATTCATTTCTTCAGCCCCATATGACCACCGAACCATAGGATTGTACCAGTCGGACGTGTTGAGCAGGATATGATAGGAATGTTTTGTCGTATTTACAATAATATTAGTCGTCGACGTCGCAACTACCGGCTTAATGTAGATATGGGGAATACCATCTACTTCGGTAGAGCTAACACCCCACGCACTCGTATCACCACCGCCAACAAAAGTAACCTTTTCACCTTTTTTAAATTCCAAGTCCGTTAAATAACCAGTCCGGCAATAAATTTTATAAAGCTGGCTTGGTGTGTAGGCAAAAACCATCGTGGAGTTTCCCTGTGAATTTATTGCATCCTGCGTATAATTTACAGTTTCGGCAGGCCCCGGGTTCACGAGGTATTTTACAGTTGCAGCTGTGCCAGCATAATCCGCATCCCCACCAGATATGTTAGCTGCTGCAGATGGTTGTTGACTTTCAAGCTTTTTCAATTCTTCCATGATTTTATTTTGAGAATCCGTTTGCGCAGCCAGCTGCTCTTTAAATGCATTCAGCTGATCGGAAAGAGAATTTATCGCTCCCTGCGCATCAAAGGTTTTTTGGTTTCTTAGTGCTGAAATTTGATCTTCAATTGAAGAAATGCGAGTTAGAAGTGCATCGGATTGTGCCTTTGATTTTTTATCATTGAGCTGCTGCAAAACCTGCTGCTGACTTTGAATTAACGAATCCAACTCATCCGGAGTCGCTGCCTGAACCGGTGTAACTTGTGATGAATAAAGCATAATCCCCATGCTCATCATGACGATTCCCTTTTTTAATGATTTCATTTTCATAAATATAAAATCTCCTTTTCAAAGATGCCCATTATGGGCATCTTTTATTTTTTATTATTCACATTTTGTTTCGCAGTCGTAGTAGCAGCGGTGGCATCTTTCGACCAATTAAAATCTGAAATATAAATCCCTAACGGATTCACATCTAAAGTTTCAGCATCCTTTGCCGGAATATAGGTAATGGTAAAAATCCCAGACATTGGCGTTATTATTTTCTCCCCAGATCCAATAGAAAATTCTTCTTCATTCCATCGAACGTGATAAGAGTTACTGCCTTCCATTGCAAGGCAAGAAATGATATTGACCTGAACGGTTTTTTTACCCAACTTTTCGGTTATCTTTTCATTTTTAATTTCCGCATTCATTTTTGATGACGCAGATTTTGTCAAAAATGCATATGCCGTATTCCACTGTTTGTTATAGACAACTGGATCCAGCGGAATTTCTCTGGTGTTGATAATAAACCTTTTCAAAAAATAAGTTGTAGATGATTCTTGCGGCGTATAAGTGTTTTCCTTTAGCGGCCCCATATTTTTAACCATCCCTGTGCTTGTATCAACCTCAACAACGTAGGGTATGACCGTAGATTTTAATGACTGTACAACCAGACCAATGGTTAAAAGAACACAAACAATCAACAAGCCCACAATGATTCGTCGTAAATTATGATTTTGGACAATGGTACTTCCCACACGCCGATCTACTTTTTCCTCAGCTCGTTCTGCTGGAGTTTTCGGAGTATATGTTGTAAATTTTTCTGGCCGTTTGAAAATATCTTTAATCCCCATTCTATTTCCTCCTATTTTTCAATTAAAATGTACTTTTCATAATCTTTTCCAGTTTTCTTGCAATATTGCATGATTTTGGAAAGCGTCTTAATCCCCGCCTCTCGTGTTGGCGTATAAACGAGATCATGTAAATAATTCGGTGTCATATTTAATGCCATTGCACAGGATCGAACATTCGCATTAAAATCTTTTTCAAAGATACCTTTTATAAATTCTTTCCGATTAAATCCCAGAAAGGTATGTTCGATTTTTTCATTTTCATTCATTTTGATGTTTCCTCCATAAAAAAAAGATTAGATAACATAAAACCTGAAGTACCAGGCTAATAAAGAATATTGTCATAAGTGGTTCAAACCCTAAAAGCGCCATAAACGCTGCCAAAATAAAAACGTCTCCGTCACCAAACCCATATGTGATTTCCTTCTTTTCTACTTTGGCTTTATGCAAACGATATTCAAAAAAGCAGCAAGCCAAAAACAATGCACCCAGAATACCAACAAAGAGCAACGAATCCTGCTCAATGACATCTGTTAAAAGAAGCAATCCCTCATGTGTAGGCCTTAATATCCACGGGATATCTATTTTGAAAAGAACCCATCCTTGGTATAGCAAACAACTAAGTCCAAAAGGAGGTAAATAGCCAAATTCAAGCCGAGGAATTGATTTTGTATTAGCGTCTACTGTTTCTGTTACCTCCGCTATCCCAATTTTTATGCTCAATAAAAAAAGCAATCGAAAGAGTAAATATCCTCCTATAAAGGAAACAATAAAGGCTCCAATACTGTTAGCCATGCTAACCATCAAGAGAAATACAATTACAAACAGTCTCATATCAATTGTTTGATGTTTATAATCCTCAACGATCATGATTCCCATCAAAAGCAACAGCATCTTTTCTTGAATCGAAGCCACAGAAACTGGCAATTGGTACAGCCCCACTAAAAAGATAAGTCCAGACATA
>JBOFWC010000259.1:0-3812 GCA_051653405.1 Proteocatella sp.
ATCAAATTTGACTAAATTTTCACTAACAACACCAATTTTCCCGCCATACCTAAAGTATCTCAACATAAACGCAGCTTCTTGATGTCGCATAAAACTCTCGTCCCATCCACCACAGTTAATTGCATCTTGCTTATACATCATGATGGCATTTGTATAGATTAAATTTGTTCCGCTTAATAGCTCATATGACAAATCTCCTGTTTTTTGAGGAACTACAATTTTATTATCCCTATCCCATCCACAATATACAGCATGGAATTCACGATTTTCCAACAAGTAATTCAATTGGTTTTGAATTTTATTCTTCTCAAATTCATCATCATCATCAAGAAAACAAACTATTTCTCCACTTGCATTTTTTATCCCTGTGTTACGTGCTACCGATCCGTTCATATTTTTTTCGTGACATATATATTTAATTCTTTTATCACCTTGATATTTAGACATAATATTCTTTGTCTTAATTCTCCACTCAGAATTTGGATCATTATCATCCACTACTACGACTTCAACACATTTATATGTTTGATTCAAAACAGACAAAATTGCCCTATCTAACATATCAGCTCTCTTATATGTCGGTATAATAGTACTAACTAAATATTCCATATCAAATCACCTCTCAAAATTCGCTATCACTTACTTCTCAAATCATTGTACATAAAGCCACTTAACATACTTTTAGTTGCTTGCCAAAAAGGAATATGTTTATCATATATTTTTCGTTTAGTTATCAAGAAGTAAATTGAATAACATAATCCTAAAACAAATCCCATTACATATCGATTAGTTTTACCATCATTAAAAAAATAATTTTCATCATATCCGTGAAACCATTGAGATGATGAATTATTTAATGTAGCGATATAAGTAGGATAATAATAAATCTTAAGCCCTGCTTTGTAACATTCTAAGAGAAATTTATTTTCTTCTCCAGCACCATTTCCTGTTCCCGATCCGATTTTTGTATCAAAAAATATTTTTTTATCTATAACAGACTGTCTTCTAAATGTTATCTGACAAGATGCAATTTTTAACAGCGTCAATTTATTGAGTTTTTTAGCATCATTTCCTAAACTACACGGATGATTTTTCAACATAAAGGCTATTATATCAGCATCTTGATATTGTTCATATGCAGACAAAATAACTTCTTTAAGATTAGAAACAAAGGTTTCATCATCATCCGAAATAACACATATATCCTCTTTAGCATTCATAATACCAAGGTTTCTACTCACAGAAAGACCTCTTGTTCTTGTGTTTAGTATTCTATGAAGTTCATTTATGTTAATGGTATTATCATTCTCCGTGTCACACTGGTTAATAACAAGCGTAACTACATCATTAAGATTAGAATTATTAATAATAGAATTATCTTTTTGATGCATACAACTAATAATTACTTCTAAAGACACCTTTTTTCTCCAATCCTTATTTTATTTTTTTAGCTTTCCATTAATGGCATTAAATTTCCAATATAATTTTAAAGCAAGATTTCTCAATGTAATCAAAACTTTTGCCTTACAACAAATTATTCTCGGAACAGTAATTAACTCTGGATGGAATTTTAATTTATATTCACGAACCCCAACCAAATCATAACATTTGTAACCTAACTCTTTCCAATGCATAAAGGAATCCCAAACTAAATAATCTGCTTGGTAATATTTTTCTTCCCTGTAACTTGCCAACCCAAACAAATAGCAAGTCGTATTATATGCAAATCCAAGTAAAGTTCCTATGCTTTTTCCTTCTGGATTAAACATTTCGGTACAATACAAAGCTCCATCTAATTTAGACAGTTCTCTCAGTAATACCTTCACTCGATTAACATCATATGTAGGAATCAAATTTTGATATCCAAAAACCGCCACTAATTGTTCGTAATATGTTTCGGCAAAATCATCAGAAGGTTTGCACACCTTTAATACAGCATCATTTTTTTCATAACGACGTATTTGATTTTTGCATGTCGAAGAAAAAGATTTATGAATAGTATCAATATCGCTTGAAATGTCTTTAATATATGTTTCTTGCACATCTGCAATAAGACCATTATTTTCAACATCTTCATTGGTAATGTATCTATCAATAATCTCCATATACAGGCAGTGATATTTTTTGCTCAAAAATTTCCATAATGGGTTAACAATAGCAGCTCGTTCCACTCCATTCTGCAAATTAAATCCCATATAAAGAGTAGTCCAACCTCTAAACGGACTACCTATTATTTTTATACCAAATTTACTAAATAAAAAACCGGTATAATAGCCTATATATGAATCATTCAATGAAATTTTCACTATAATAGGCTCAACTTTTTGTGTTTCCATTAAAAAATGTATCCATGGTAAAGTCTGATATATTAATTTATCTTCAAAATCATAATATTCTTTGATATTTAAATCTTCCAATTTTACTATTTCAAATGTATACATATATGAATCCTTCCCCGTATTTTATTTACACTTCAAGTCAAGTGAATTTATAATTTTGTTTACCGGTGCAACCACAATTTTTTCTCTGGATTGTGCACAAGATAACTGATGACATAGTGAATCAAATTTCTCGTCACTCCAATTCCATGGATCTGTAGCATATAATGGGTCTGTGATTGGTAGTATGCTATGCAACATAAGAATCACCCATTGGTTGTCTTCACAATGATTTATAAAATCACAGATCATTTTAGGATCGTCTTCAAGCCTAACAACTACCGATGGTAAATCAAAATAATCAATATTTGATACTGAAATAACATTATCTTTATTAAACTCATTATATGCAAATTTATTTTTACCATAAGTGTATAATGCAAACAATATTTTTACTGGTAAGGTATGCGTATCACAATGCCTTCCACGCCGAATATATTTAACTTGTTTTGCACACCTAATTTCTTTTATTATGCTTTCGTTTACCTTTGAATCAGGTAATGATGCACCGATATATGTTATATCTATTCCCCATGATTTGATTTTGTTTTTTGCTGTTTCCCAATCTGCAAAATTGGTAATATGTTTATCACCATGGATAGCTATTTCCCATCCATTTTGATACAAATCACGCAATTCCGATTTAGACAATGGAGAAGACGCACTATACCAATCTTTCTTTTTTTGCCAAGTTCCATCAATATATCCCGTTGTACAGTAGATTGTCCCCATTAATCCATGTTTTTTCATTATTGGATAAGCTATATCGTAATTATCTTTTCTTCCGTCATCAAAAGTTATGGATACATATTTCATATCATTATCACCTTTCCAAAAAGAGCATCTTAAAACAAGCAATTGGTGAACAAACAAAAGATTTAAAAGCATTTACAATAAACGGTAACAACTTTTTTCTTCTTATTTCTGCAAATGCAACAACAGCATAATGGCGCATTCTTATATATCTTCTCGTTTGAACATCAACCTTGTCAAAATAATTTTTTTTATATTCGTAAAGTGCATTTTCACCCTTAATTTTACCATCGCCACTTGACAGCCCACCTTGGCCTGTGTGTACATAGGCTTTAATTTCACAGCCAGGAAGATAACCGAATTTTCCACCCCCTTCAATGGCTCTTTGCATCAAATAGAATTCATCTCCCACATCAATAGGGGCAAAACCGTCGATTTTTTGCAGATATTCTTTAGTGAACATCATAGTATCAGTTCCAGTCAAATGATATTTCAAATTATACTGACGGAGTGCTTCTGCAGAAGTATCTTTTATATAACTTCTAATACGCTTATCTATTAGTTTGTCGTTTTCGTTAAACAAATTCAAATCGGTAACAGAATAGTCATAACCACTTTTCA
>JBOFWC010000260.1:0-6521 GCA_051653405.1 Proteocatella sp.
AGAGCACATAAAAAGGACGGGGTAACCCGTCCTTTTTGCTGTTTGGTATTTGCTGGCGTGTACAGCCAAGCGCGGCGCTTACAGGCTACGCAGGTAGTTGAGCACCACCTCGTGGTGGTCTTTGGTCTTAAAGCTATCAAAGACGTGCTGCACGGTGCCTTGCTCATCAATCAGGAAGCTGATGCGATGGATGCCATCGTACACTTTGCCAATGGAATTGCACTCTTGAGATTTTTTAGCCATAAACCACGATATTTTACATATAATATTTTATTTAACATGCAGTTATGACTGGTGTTATTACGCCCTCAAAAAATCATCATAACTTTTTTGTCAGTCTTAAACCGGCGCCTAAGGAGGTAGTGAGCGTTTAAATGGAACTTTTCTCGAAAATAGATGCGCTAATAGCTAGTAAGCTCTCGACACACCCGTATTGCCGCTTTCTACTCATACTCTGGCGAATACATATGGTTTCAAACTAGGCCCGTGGATGTAAGAAATGTAAATTTGGTGCATTTGTATTCCCTAACTCAAATCAACATCATAATAAACCTCCCTTTCATGAGTATCTTTACAAGTGTCGGTATATGAACCTGTTTAGACGAGTAAATGTTGTCTTAAGAATTGGCAATGTAATCCGGTATACATTTTTTTTAATAGCTTTTTGTGAGTGGTTTTGTGTAAAAAAAAACAAGAAACCTTATAATAGAGAGAAATTTTAGTATTCAGATGGAGCTCCTATGTCTAGTAGTACATCAAAAACTGTAGAGTTAACAGTCAAGGATAAAATCGTAGAGTTACAGAAAAAAGCAGATCACAATAAGTCAGAAGCATTGTGGTCGTTCAAAATCGTGATGCTTTCTACTTTGACTAGTCCTATGTTTGTTGCATTTGGAACTGGAGATCTATACGGGAAAATAATACCTTCCATTCTGTCTCTAATTGCTGCAGGACTGACGGCTTGGTTACAACTACGTAAGCCGCAAAACCTATGGAAAATATATCGCACAGCTCAGAGAAAAATTGAAAACGAGCTAGAGTTATACAAGTTTAAAATTAATGAATATAACTCTAATGAGGCTGATAAAAATCTATTGTTGAATACGAATAAGATTTACCTTGAAACCCATTTAAAGTGGGTGGAGTCGGTCCCCACTGATAAATCACTGAACGTATTATCTGATAAGGGGGCGAAATAGTGGCAAAGATAAAAAAAAGCAGGAAGAACAAGAAACAATCAAACTTGTCGAAGGTGTTAAGTAAATCAAAAACCCAACATTCTGCAATTGTAAATTTTCTTAACGATCTAAGTGGGTTTGAAATAGAACGGTCTGTATCCATTCTTTCTAAGCATCCATATTTCAACAAGCAGATTAATTTGGGCGTTGATAAAGGCTTTACTGAGTTTTATGAGCCGATTCTACCATCATGCGATTTGTCAAAAAATTTATCATGGTCGTTAGGTATTTTAAGGCACCATAAAGAAAGAATAAGTGCATTCCAGAAACTGGAACTTCAAATTGAAGAATGTTTGCTACTTGATAATTACGAAAAAGCAATAGAAATATTAGATGTAATTGATCAGACATGTGGCATTTCGACTTGGTCTTTAGGGGTTAGAGGGTCTGTATATAAACTTTCTGGAGATAATGATTCCCATTCGAAATTACTGCAAGATATAATAGATAATAATAAATATAGTGATTTTTTTAAAACAATATCGAAATATGTTGTCGATAGGTATGATGAAAGCTCTATTCATGTTAGTTCAGCTGACTCACTAATTAAACAGCTTTTAAGAACATTAGATGATGAACTTAGTAGTTTTCTTATCTATAAGATAGCACCTAAAGATTACCTATCAGAGTATAAAATTGATTATAACAGCGTAATAGACTACGAAAAAAAGATGTCTATAATTGACTTATATAAAGCAATTATAGCATTTATAGAGTCGGATATCATAAACTATACCTTTTTACCTAAGTATTTATCCAACGCGATAGATGTTTTAGATTATATATCGACGCATCCAATAACACATAATGCTGTAAAGTTTTACAATCAAAAAGAAACGGAGGTATCGTTCTCTTTCGATGCGGAACTTATTGATCTATATACTCGAGGTGATTACGAGAAATTAGTTGATGAGGTTTGTGAGGCTCAAGGGAGAATATACAATTTTTCCATTTTTGAGGTTATAGTAAAATCTATCACAAGAGTGGGAGTAAATCCATTTAGTGGTCTAATGGCTAAGGTTTCAGAAAGCATTTCATCAATAATATTAAAAAAAGAGGACTTTTACTCATCTTATTACTCTCTACTTGGAATATGTCATGCTTTCTCTGGTGTACAATGGTTCCAAGAGCTACAGTTGTTTGTAACAAAAGAATCACGCTTTATAGATAAGAAGTCAAATAAAAGGCTTGAGCTGCTTGTAGCTTTAAACTCTAGAGAAGACACACCGAGGAAAATAAAATATCAGACTGAGCGCGTGAGGAAAAAGTATTTTGATTATCTCAAGTCTCACTGTGCTACGTCAATTACAGCCGATTTATTTGTGGCATTAAATGACCCTAACGTTGTTGAATTGTTCGATGAAATCGTACCGAAAGGTGTTGATCCAGTTAGATATAACAAATATAAAGCAATATCGTTGCTTAACTCTGGTAATAAACTAGAATCCATACCTTTACTTGAGGATATAACAAGAAATAGCTCAATAATAGATTCCTACGATGGGATTTATTTTCTAGTGAAAGCTTATATTGAAACAGATAACGCAGAAAAAGCGATTGAGTTATTTGTAGATAATGTTATCAATAATAAAAATAATATTTTTATCTTTGATGTGTCAAGATTGGCTTCATCAGCAAGCTCACTTCTAATGAGCTCAAAATCTATCGATATTCCAATATGTTTATGTATCTATTCAAACTATGTTGATGATGAGTTTGATTCATCTTTAAGAGCAAGTTTCGACCACTTTCTTATAAACAACAAATTATCAAAACCTTTAGATTTAATCGATGACGACCTTGGTTATGACAAAATAAAAGTTAACTATTTCTTGGAATATGTATGTACCCCTAGCAATATGAAACTATCTCTTTTGCTAGAAAATAAAGATGAAATAAATGCTTGTAGAATAGAAATTTGTAATTATCTTATTGAGAATAGCATTTCAAAAGATAAGTTAATAGAAGAAACTAAATACATAACAAAGGAACAAGTATTTAAAAAAGCAGCGGCTCATGTCGATCAAAGTCGAATTCATGCAGATACTAGTGTATTGAAAGGTAATCGCTCAAATAGATTCAAGGAAGTCTTTGAGCGATTTTTGGAGTTAAAACAACAAGATTATTCAAAACATGAAGATGAAGTTGCATTAGAGAAGCTAGCAAAGTTAATTCCTTCGTTACCAGGAAGTGTTTATGATGCAGCGAGTACCTTGCATTTGTTAAATGTAAGCTTTAATGAAAAAAATCGCACGTTTCATCGTCTTTTAAGTATGTTGCGAGATGAGTTTACATTTGGCGAGAAAGGGCTAAATAGTTATCTGAGTACAAGAATAAGGCATGGTGTGCTTCCTACTGATTTGAGAAAATCAATTCAAAAGGAGAACCTGTGGTCTGCTATTGATTCAGAGACTAGGATGCCAACAGAAAACAAATATTGGTTGAATAGATTTTCAGACCTAAATAAAAACGACAAGCAAAAGCTATCTTTATGTTTGTCAAATTTCACAAGTAATTTTGAGAACACAATTGATGAAATAAATGACAGCTGGCTTCAAATTGTTTCTCTTGATCAAGATATTAGCAATATAAAAAAAGGTGTTAATAAGAGTAAAGCGCTTTTTAACTATTCAATATCTTTTACTGAAACTTATTTTATTCAGAGTCTTGTAAAGAATGAAGATTTTGATGATTTGGTCGAGGTTGCTATTGACTGGTTGTGGCATCGAACTGATACAAATCTAATTGCTATTCGACACTCCATCGAAGAAAAGGCTATGGAGAAGTTTGTAGTTTTCTTTGATGAATTGGAAAGTGAGGTTCAATGTGTCAACTTGGATGAAAAAGACCTTGAGACTATATTAAATTCGATTAGAAGGGCAAAAGAGGCTTTGACTAGCCGACTTAAGTCAATTTCATCTTGGTTTAAAAGGTCCACTACGGGGCAAGTAAGGTCTTTTGATTTGCCAACAGCTATTGATATTGCCTCAAGGTCAACGAATGTATCAGTTGAAATAAATGGTGGTTTAAATAGATTCCTTGATGGTAAATATCTTTCAAGTTTTGTTGATATATTTTATATTTTGTTTGAAAACGCTCTAAGTAAGAGCAAGCTTCATAGAGATGAGCTGAAAGTTGAGGTGGATATAGAATCCATTAATGACGATTTGGAAATAATAGTCAAAAATAACTGTTTAGCGGTCGGTGTAGAAAATGAAGAAAAAGAAAAAGAACTAAATTATTATCGAAATGCATATGGTAACGAAGAGTTAATGAGGAAAGCATCACAGCAAGAAGGTGGGACAGGAATATTCAAAATATGTAACACTATTGAAAAAGAATTCGGGTTTAAACATTCAAATGATTTTGGTTATATAAATCCTGATTTATTCCAAACCAGAATTGTACTTAATAACGCTCTTGGATATATATCCCATGAAGATACTAATCGTTGAAGATCAAGCAGATAAAAAAGATAATATAGAAAGATTTTTGTTTGAAAATATTCCAGAGGTTAATATCAATGACTGTTGTTCACTAAGGGGGGCGTTGAAGGAAGTTGTTACAAACCCAATATATGATCTTATTTTGCTTGATATGAGCATGCCTAATTTTGACCCGTCAGAAGCTTATTATGATGACTCTCCAGAGAGTTATGCAGGTAGAGAGCTGATGGAGCAGATGAAGTTAAGGGGAATTGTAATTCCCGTGATTATTGTTACACAATACTCGTCGTTTGAAGGTGGTTCTGTAGCGTTAGATGGTCTGTCTGAAATGTTTTTCAACCTATTTGATGAGTTCTATAAAGGATGTATATATTACAATTCGGCTACCGAAAAATGGAAAGTAGATTTAAGCAAACTAATTGAAAAAATGAGTGAGAAGTAATAAATGTCAAAGCCAAAAATCTTAATCGTTGACGATGAGTATTCTAAAGTGCAAGGCATTATTACGGCATTGAAATGCTTTGATTTTGAATTTGATACTGCACTTTCTGCTCGATGTGCACTTCATAAAATGAAAGAGAAAAAATATGATTTGCTTGTTATTGATCTTCAGATACCTGAAATGTTAGGAGAGGATATCGATCAGGATGGAGGGGTTAAATTACTGAAGAATATTCCTTATAACTTAATGATAAAAAAACCTGGGCATATAGTTGGCTTTACTTCCCACAAGGAATCATATGATAAGTGCAAGAATGAATTCGAATCGGTTGGATGGTCACTTCATTTATTTAATGGTGATTATGAACTAATAAAATCAGTGATAGCATCTCAAATAGACTATTCGCAGGGTGAAAAAAAGTCATGTGATATAGCTATTTTAACTGCATTGGAGCATACGGAACTTGAGGCGGTTTTAAAGGTAGACCTTGGTTGGGAAGAATTAGTAGTAGTTGATGATTGCAGTAAGTTCTACGAAGGTAGAATGTTAAACAGCGATGGTAAATCTCTTGTTATAGTAGCAGGCTCTTGCCACGGAATGGGGATGGCGAATGCTTCAGCTATAACAATGAAAATGTGTCTGAAATTCAATCCGAAATTTTTTATAATGACTGGTATAGCTGCAGGAGTTGAGGGGAAAGTCAATTTGGGTGATATTTTAGTCGCTGATCTATGTTGGGACTGGGGAAATGGAAAGCAAACAATAAGAAATGGAAAACCTGTTTTTCTAGCTGCCCCAAAGCAAGAGGTGTTGAATGAGACTTTAAGAGTGAAACTGCGCTCTTCAATTAACAAGAGAGAGTATCTTGAGGATATTTATAATCGTTGGCCGTCAACTTTACGACCAAGGCATGCATTGTCAGCACATTTGGGGCCGATAGCTACAGGCGCTGTTGTGCTAGAAGACCCAAATGTTGTTGAGGAAATAAAGTTTCAAAACCGAGAGACAATAGGGATTGAAATGGAGGCTTATGGTGTTCTTCTTTCAGCTAGACTTTCTAGTACAACTCCTCCTTATCCGATAATCATAAAATCAGTTTGTGATTTTGCCGATCCTACAAAAGATGATAATTACCAAGGTTACGCTGCTTACACTAGTACTAGTTATGCTTTCAAAGTCATAGAAAATATACTCGATTTTTAGTGTATCTTTGCACTTCATCTATGACGTTTTTTTCGCCAAGGTCTGACTTTAGCCCCTGCATATCCTGATGGAAAAACGTGTCGTAACTCTATTGGTCTATCATAAAAAATTATACGGAGAAGTAGCCATGACACGTTGCTTGAAGCGATTTAGAACGATGCTGATATACTCAAATTGACAGTATCCGCTAAC
>JBOFWC010000261.1:0-2024 GCA_051653405.1 Proteocatella sp.
GGTGGAATTATATTTACAACGATTCAAAAATTTAAGCCCGAAGAAGGCGAAATGCCTATTTTGACAGATAGAAAAAATGTAATCATTATTGCTGATGAAGCTCATAGAAGTCAGTATGGTTTAGATGCAAAGGCAGATATAAAGACAGGGGATATAAAGTTTGGTTATGCAAAATACATGAGAGATGCATTGCCTAACGCTTCATATATTGGATTTACGGGAACACCTATTGAATTTGAGGATAAATCTACACCTGCTGTATTTGGAAACTATATAGATATATATGATATGACCCGTGCAGTCGAAGATAAGGCAACGGTAAAAATATATTATGAAAATAGAATTATAAAGCTAGAAGCAGATGAAGAAATTCTAAAAGAGATTGATGAAGAATTTGAAGAAATTACAGAGGGGCAAGAGGATTTTGACAGAGAAAAAAACAAGTCAAAATGGACTAGAATGGAAGCTATTGTAGGCTCTCCAAACCGTATAAAAAAACTTGCAGAAGATCTTGTTAATCACTATGAGACGAAATCGCAGATTATGGATGGAAAAGCAATGGTGGTTTGTATGAGTCGTAAAATTTGTGTAGATTTATACGATGCTATTGTTGAGCTTAGACCTGATTGGCATAGTGATGATATTGATAAGGGTAAAATCAAAGTAGTTATGACAGGCAGTGCTGCGGATAATGAGAGAATTCAGAAACATGTAGGTGCAAAGCAAAGACGAGATACTTTAGCTGACAGAATGAAAGATAATAGTGATGATCTTAAAATAGTAATCGTTAGAGATATGTGGCTTACAGGCTTTGATGTACCTTCTATGCACACCATGTATATAGATAAACCGATGAAGGGACACAACCTTATGCAGGCGATTGCAAGGGTAAATCGTGTTTTTAAGGATAAAGAAGGCGGAGTTGTAGTTGACTACATCGGTATTTTGGAAAGCCTAAAAAGAGCACTTAAAGAATACACAGATAGCGATAAGGAAAATACGGGAATTGATACTTCTTTAGCGATTGCAGTTATGCTTGAAAAATTGGAAGTCTTAAGAGGGATTTTTCATAATCTTGATTATTCCGAGTATATGGGAACGTCTCAGGTAAAGCGTATAAGGGCAATAACCGCTGGAATGGATTTTGTACTTTCAAAAGATGAAAAGGAACAAAAGGAATTCAAACAATTTGCTACAGAACTTGGAAAAGCTCATGGTTTATGTGCAGCTTCTTATGAGGGAAAGGCAATTGCTTTAGAAGTAAGTTACTTTAAGTCCGTAAAAGCTAGTTTGGTAAAATTAGATGAAAAGGGTAAAAAGTCACTTTCGAAGGCAGAAATAGAAAAAAGAGTAAATCAGATGCTTGAAAGGTCGATTATTTCTGAAGAAGTAATTGATGTATTTGAAGCTATGGGCTTATCAAGACCTGATGTATCTATTTTATCGGAAGAATTTTTAGAGGAAGTAAAGGCACTAAAAACAAAAAACCTTGCACTTGAAATGCTCAAAAAACTTCTTGAAGGTGAGATCAAAACTATGGAAAGAAGTAATCTTGTAAAATCAGAGCTTTTTTCTGAAAAACTAAAAAAATCTTTAAATAAGTATAGGAATCAAGCGATTACAAATGCAGAGGTCATTGAAGAGCTTATCAAAATGGCAAAGGAAATAAAAAGAATGCATGAGGAAGAGGAAAATCTGGGACTTAATAGGGATGAAATCGCCTTTTATTATGCATTATCAAAAGAAGAAACGGTAAGAGCTTTTATCGACGATGAAACCCTCAAAAAAATTGCTCAAGAGCTTACTGATGCAATTAGAAAAAATGTAACTATAGATTTTAATGTAAGAACTCAAGCACAGGCAACTATGAGAACTATAATAAGAAGACTTCTTAAAAAATATGATTATCCACCAGAGCAGGTAAAAGAAGCTTTAAATATTGTTATGAAGCAGGTGGAGTTAATGTGCAGTAATGAGGCAGCAGTTTTTGAAGAAGATTTAGATTATATAGCTGAGAAAACAAC
>JBOFWC010000262.1:0-2701 GCA_051653405.1 Proteocatella sp.
TAACCTTATCTATATATAGATAGATATCATGAAGATTGTCCATGCCCGAAATAAGGCATTTAAGCTTTTCGCACTGAGAAGCTTCCACAGTCTCTATTAATATAGGAAGTCTTTCGATCGAAGTCTTAAGCGAAACTATCTCCTTAGTCCCAATTGACTCATAACTTATCTTCGAACAAATACGCTCAATATCATATATCTTAGATAAAATCTCCTTAAGATCTTCCCTTAATTCAAACTTTGAAATAAGCTCATCAATCAAATCCAGCCTAAAATTGATATCAGCTTCCTCAATAAGCGGCTTTTCTATCCATTTTCTAAGTGTACGCTTACCAATGTTCGTACTAGTATGGTCAAGCACATCAAATAGCGAATTTCGCTTATTCTTAGTATTTATATTCTCCGTAAGCTCAAGATTTCTTCTCGTATTTAAATCCATCTTAAGATACTGATTAGATTTAAGTATATTTATCTTACTTATATTTCTCGAAGCAATCTTTTGAGTATAAAGTATATAAGTCAGCACTAACTCTATACTAGAAAGATACTTCTCCGCCGCAAGCTCACTTATATATTCTCTAGTAAAGAAGTTCTCAAGCGCCTCATCCTTTGCCGAATATATAGAAGAAACTATCATATTCGCATTCATGTACTGATTAAACTGATTGCTAAGCTTTTTGTCCTGAGAAAGCAGTTCACTGAAGCTTTCCCCAAAAATAATTTCCTTTGGTGATATCTGAGCTGTAAGGTCAATTATATCCTCAAACTCAAAGCCGCCCGAATTAAACTCTCCCGTAGATATATCTACATATGAAAGCGAACAGCCATAGCTTTCATCATATTCACATGCCATTAAGTATATATTTTTGTGCGACTCTATCGTTTTGTCATCAAGATTTGTCCCTGGCGTAACTATCTTTACAACTTCCCTTTTTACAATCCCCTTAACAAGCTTTGGATCTTCCACCTGCTCACAGATTGCCACTTTCTTCCCGCCTTGAATAAGCTTTTGAATGTATGATTCCGCACTATGATAAGGGACTCCGCACATCGGAGCCCTCTCATCTAAACCACAGCTTTTACCTGTAAGTGCTATATCAAGTATTCTTGCAGCTTCAATGGCATCATCAAAAAACATCTCATAAAAATCACCAAGCCTGAAAAACAGTATGGAATCCTTGTGCTGCTCTTTTATCTCAAGATACTGCCTCATCATGGGAGTTAACTTTTCCATTTCGCTGCATCCTTTCTAATTCTATTTATAAATATTTATTAATCTATCATTTCCCCAGTTAAAGAGAACGACTTAGGATCATTTATAAATACCTTAACTAGCTTTCCAACAAGATCCTCAGTTCCTCTGAAATTAACCAGTTTATTATGTCTTGTTCTACCAGTCATAAACTCATCATTCTTCTTGCTGACACCTTCTACAAGCACCTCTACCACCTTATCCTGATAGCTCTTAGAAGACGCTTTAGAAGCAGCATTTACAACTTCTAACAATCTGTCAAATCTTTCCTTTTTGATGTCTTCAGGAATCTGATCTTCCATCTTTTCCGCAACAGTCCCTTTTCTTATAGAGTATAGGAAAGTAAACGCTAAATCATACTGAACCTTTTCAACCACATCAATAGTATCTAAGAAATCCTCCTCAGTTTCCCCAGGGAATCCCACCATTATATCCGTAGTTATCGCAAGATCAGGCATTTTCGCCTTAGCCTTTTCTATTATTCTTAAATAATCTTCCTTAGTATAATGTCTGTTCATCTTAGCAAGAAGTCTGCTGCTTCCCGATTGAATTGGAAGATGAAGACTCTCACAAACTTTGTCAAGTCTTGCCATAGCATCTATAAGCTCATCAGATATGTCCTTTGGATGAGAAGTCATAAATCTTATTCTCTCAAGCCCTTCAATTTCATTTAAATCCTCTAATAACTGTGGGAACGTGTAGCTTGGCTCAAGCGTATTTCCATATGAATTTACATTTTGACCAAGAAGCGTAATCTCTTTTACCCCAGTAGCCACAAGATTCTTAACCTCATCCACTATATCCTGAGGACTTCTGCTTCTCTCCCTACCTCTAGTGTAAGGTACAATACAGTATGTGCAGAAATTGTTGCATCCATACATTATATTTACAAAAGCCTTTATATTATATCTTCTAAGCGTAGGAAGACCCTCAACAACCCTTCCGTCGATATCCCAAACATCATACATAGAATCTTCACTGTCCATAACCTTAAATAATAGCTCAGGGAATTTGTAGATATTGTGAGTTCCAAAAACCATATTTACATGAGGATAAGTCTTTTTGATTTCATCAACCACATGAGACTGCTGCATCATGCACCCACATACCGCAATTAATAGCTCAGGCTTTTTGTCCTTTAACTTCTTTAGCGCATGAAGATTTCCATATACCTTAAGCTCAGCATTTTCCCTTACCGCACAAGTGTTGTAGATTATTAAATCCGCATCCTTTTGCTCCTCAGTTGGCTCATAACCCATCATTTCAAGCATACCAAAAAGATTCTCAGAGTCGTGCTCATTCATCTGACAACCCCACGTTTCTATATGAACACGAGGCGTTCTGTCACCAAAATTAGTTTTTACATTTATTGCTACTTTATTTATATATTCTTGTTGTTGCTTTATTTCATCAAGTGATACTACTAAATTTTCTCTTTTACTCATTTTT
>JBOFWC010000263.1:0-2597 GCA_051653405.1 Proteocatella sp.
TTTTTTTAATATAGTAGCTCTCTTTTTAAGATATTTATCTATCACAAAGGAAGCTATTAGACAACTTATAATTTTATCTACTAAATTTGAAGCTATCCTAGTTATAAATGAAGCTGCAAATATTTCTTTTCCACTAGCAAGCAGTGCTGCTACCATAAGGTCTGCGCCCCCTCCTGATAAGCCTCCAAATAAGAATACACTTATAGGAGTTCCAATAAGCGGTGCTACTATTGATATTATAAGTCCTACTACGAACGCTGTTTTGTAATCAAAGCTTTGACGCTTCTTAGCTACAATCCCTACAATAAGTCCTATGGCTATACTTACAAGTGCGAACGGCAGACTTGAAAAACTTCCGCCAATTACAGAAGTCATAAAGTTTGTAAGAAACCCTACCATCATTCCATAAGCTGGCCCAAAAATTGCTGCTACAGTTATCGTTCCAAGCGTGTCTAAAAATAAAAGTGGTATTTTTAGTCCTGAAACTACCATTCCTAAAACTACATTTATAACTACTGCTAATGCACTTATTGTTAGCATTTGAGTTTTTGTCGTCTTCATATTGTTCTCCTTTATCTTCCTATGATTCCAATATATATATTAGCACCTATTCCAAACGCAGTCTAATCGAATTAAATAATCATTGTAATAAAATTTCTCTATAATTGCATTTAGATTTGAGATGTCACCTATCATCTAAATTCTAGTTGTGAATTATTTCTTTATAATAAAAAATCTGTTATACTTGGTATTATATTAAATATACAAAATAAAATTTGAATTTATTAGTATACTGTGTAAAACAAACACTGTCTATTAATTTAGATTAAGGGGTCATGACATGTTCCAATTTACTCTAAAAATGAAAGATTCTTGCTTATGTGGTTCAGGTAAAAAGTACAAAAATTGTTGTTTTAAATTTATAGAATTAACTATAGATGATTATTATTCAGAAATTAATAAATGTAACTATAAGTTAGCTTATAATGCTATTAACTCCGTATTAACAAAATATCTTATTCATGTAAAGAGGCACACCGCCCCTTTACTTAAACAATCTAATATAATAAATACATCTTTATTGGAAATTGATATTGAAGCTATAAGTGAAATCCTTAACCATATATTGTTTATATTAAGCAAAGATAAGATTAATGTTGATTTCAATTCAAAAATTAATTTTATAAAATCTATTCTTGATATGAAATTATGGAATGAGCGTATGGAAAGCTTTATATTAACTTACCATTATATTATCAATTTCAATCAAGAGAAATTAAATACATCAGTCAGTAATATTAAAATAGATGAATTAAAAGATATTGAACTAATTAAATTGATATTAGACATTAAGAGTGAAGACCTTGGTATTTGGAAAAAACTTATTTTAATCGAAAAAATTATTTCTACAGAAAAAAATAATTTAGTGAAATTAAAATACCAGTTTGAAAAATCTCTCATATATTTTTTTAATAATGATAAAGAAAGTAGTTTCAAAATTGCTAAAGAAGTCATAGAAAATCTAGAAAATTTAAAAATAGAATCGACTTATGATTTACACGTTGCATCTCAAATATTTTCTTTATTTGCTCAAATGTTTTCACAAAAATCATACTATAAAAATGCGATTGATTTATACTCGAAACTTTCGAAGGATGAAAATCTAACAACTAGTGCAAAGGCTGAAAATTTAGTTTCTATGGGTTACGTTTATTACTTAATTCAAGAATATCCATCTGCAACTAAATGCTTTATTGAAAGTAAAAATTATAAATACTTACCTTTGGCCGATATATACTTATCTTTTGTAAAAATAGCAACTGAGGACTATTCGTCTGCCGAAAGAATAATTAACAGTATTGTTTATGATGATTTGTCATATGATAAATTCGACTATTTATTAGCTTCTTCATTGTATATATTGCAAACTAAAGATATAAAAAATATAGATTTTATCTCTTTTGCTCTAAAAGACATGAAATTTGACAACTTAAGGTATTTTGACACATTAAAGTTAAATTTATTGATGGAATTAAAAGAATTATCGTTTACCCCTCACATTATAGACGAAAAAATAAGATTAAAATGGTTAGACAAAATTAATAAATTTATTACCCTACAACCTAATATTTGTGGGTTCGGAGTTAATATAAATAATATCATCGATGAATTTAATAAAAAATAGCGTTTATTCTTCACTTTAATATATCTTCCCTTTATATTTCTGCTTATAAATTCTTGGGAAAATGAAAATGGCCCTTTTATAAATAAATTGTAGTGAATATATTTCCCTGAATGAATTCTGCAGCCTAGATATTCCATAATGGAATATCTAGGCGAAGCCCTAATGAGGGGAAATATATCACTACAATTTCAAATATCACTATTATTTCATTAAAAAAGAGATATTCTCCTAAATAAAATTTAAGATTATATCTCTTTTCACTTGTGAGGCTACCTACAATTTCAATTGTCCTAGCACTCTATTCTTTCCATTGTATACTTATAATATTTATCCTTTATCTCTTTTAATCCACGCTTCCTTATAAGTACCTTGTCATTAGTAACTGTCTCAAACTCTGTATCGACACAGTTTA
>JBOFWC010000264.1:0-3601 GCA_051653405.1 Proteocatella sp.
CTATAAAATCATAAGCATCATTCATCTGCTTCAATAGTGATCCTGTAAATTCTCTTCTATCTTTGAACACTGATTTATTTATTCCATCAAATACTGCAATTTTAATACTGTGAATACATTGGTCTGAAAGCATAAGTCCCAAATTTGTATATATTCCATCAGATGTAATTAATTTTAGTGTTTTAAATTGATTTTCTCCAAATAATACTTTTCTTTTTGAAAATTCTTTTTCAGCTTCAATAAAAGTTAAGTTCTGAATTTCCGCAGCTAAAATTTCCAAGTATCCCATATTTAACCTCTCTATTTATTTTTGTAGCAATTCTAATGTCTTCTCTTAACCAAATTGTGCAACAATCTGTTGCACAATTATATAATTCCATCTAAAGGCTATTTTTTAATATTTTTATTTCCCAAATATAAAAAAATAGGACAGCCGAGTCAGTAATGACACTCCGTCCTTGCAAAAATCTTAAAGATTTTTTCCTAGTTCTATTACAATACAAGATTTATTAATCATAGTCAACATCTTTTGTATAAATAACTTAGTGTATTCTTATATTTTTTAAGTATTAAACATTGTAATTCCGGGTTTTAACCATTATCAAGATTTTTCCGGGTTTTATTTTTCTTTAAAATATTTAGTAATTTAATCTTGATATTCCATCTACACACATTTTCCCTTGTTTCTTTCGTGCTTACATTTTGCCATTTTATACGCACAAAAGAAACACATGCATTATGTAAAATCGCAGATAATCCGTAGACTACCTGCTATTTCTATATAATATATCAAATTTTGTTTACCATTTCCACTCAATAAAGTTATTTTTTTACAATTTGCAACCAAGTTATATCCATGGTTTCATTTTACTAAAAATCATATTTTTTATTGATTATTTGTATTATACAATGTCTTTAATATCATGGTAATATCAAAATAGTATTTGTGCAAGTACCTCTTGCATAAATTATTAATAATTTATTTGATTTTATTTAACAAATCTCTACAAGAATCAATTACATCTTCAAATTTTATATCTTTTGCAAATGTATTCTTTTTCGCAAAAGAATTCCATCTGCCTTTCATTCCTGAATTTCCTTCAATGCTATTAACAACATCATGAATTTCATTTTTGTCAAAAATAGTATTTCTGTACTTAAAAGTTCTTTCGCAAGCCGCTTCAATTTTCAAATAATCAATTTCCTTGCTTCTCAATTTCATAAGTATATACACATCATAAAAATCTTTACTTCTACTATTTGCAATTCCCCTTACATAAATAGTGTGAATTTTTTCAGCAAGCATCGTTTCTAAATTGTAAGACATCAGTGGTATTTTTTCAGTTCCAAATAAAGTTTCATATTCATATTTTATTGGAGATGGGGTAACTGGATCTCCGGTTGCAATATCCAGTGGCACAATCTGTTTTATATTTTCAAGCTGACAAAGAACTTTTACACGAACACCACCATAATCATCTTGGTCTCGTATAGGTTCACTGTCTTGAACCGTACATATAACACCATCTTCTAAATCTATACTTACAGTTTCCTTTATAAGTTCCATTACCGCCTCTTGATTCATCGGATAATTTTTCAATATCATATCCATATCTACAGTAGTTCTTTGAGATACGCCAATTACATTCGATAATAGAAACCCACCTTTGAATATGAAATTTTCAGAAGCACGACTTGATGCAATCCTTTTTAAAACTGCTTCAAGGAAAAAATATATCAAAGTAGAGTTAAAACTCAAATTATTTTCTTTTGCTATTTTATGTGCCATACTTGTAAGTTTATTCTTATTCAAAACATACCTCCATAATTTCTTGAACCTTATCAGTTATTCCCATTTTTTCGGCATATTTAAAAAGTGTATTCATATCCTTATCTTTACTTTTAATATATCCTTGAATCGTTTTTGAAAATAGCTCTGACTCTACTTTTTTACGATTTTTTATGAGATCACATACTGTACGTTCCATATTATATGCATAAACTGAATTTCCAAACATTGTATTTACTTCTATTTTTCCAAGTTCATATATATCCTTACTTACATAATGTACAATTACATCAAACGGAATACGATGTGTATTATACCCCTTATATACTGTAACTTCAATATTCTGAGGGATTATATCAGTCTTTTCTTGTAAGTAAAGAGCTGATACATATGAATATATACATTTTGAATTTGCAATCTGAAAAAAATAATACTCATCATAATCACCTGATTCATTTATATATATTCCACGAGCGATTCTAGTAATCAATCCTTCTTTCTCCATTTTAGAAAGGTATACTCTTGGTATGGACTGACTTTCACACCAAGCGGTTGTTACTATTCCTTGATTTTCTTTAAGATATTTAATAATTCGATCTTGATATTCCATCAACTCACCTCTTGACTTTTTCGTTTGTGCTTACATTTTATCATTTTGTACGCACAAACGCAACGATTTCATTGTGATATTACAAATTTGTAAAAAATTACTTCTTAATATATATTTAAAATTATTATTTTAAATATATTCTTCATAAATTACTTTTTGAAGAGTTTCTATTTTAGGGCTTATATCTTCATTATTAAAAAAAACTAAATTGACTCCATTCTTATGTACTGTACTTCTAAATAACATTCCACTATATCCTGCCTTTTGATAATAGTCGCATATAAAATGAAATGGTTTATATAATTTTCGCTGTTCATCAATTTTAGTATTTTTTTTATCAACAGGAGAAAAAATCATTGAATCTTCCATTATCTTTATTAGCAATTGTGCCGTATAATAACTTATTATTTCATTAATTTTTTCTTTATTTTTACTCCATTCCTTTAAATATTGCCTACATTTACTATATAATAGGTTATTATATTTATCAGTATCTTGTGGCAACCTATATTCACTAGCTAAATTAATAATTTTCAAGCCATCTTTTTTGATATGAAAATCGCAACACCAAATAGCGTTATCTTTAGTTGCACTCAACTCCATGATCCCTGTCTGAAAGACTTGTTCTATTGGAACACCATAATAATCAGTTACAATGTACACATAACATCTATCAATATCATTCATTCTATTAAGAGAGAGATATTTACTACACGGAATAAATCTATCTTCGTTCAATTTTTTTTCATCTTCTTCTATTATAAACCGCCTTAAAAGACTAATTGAATTTCCATCTATAGTCAATTCTGTTTCTGCTTCCATAAGTGTTTTAGAAAATACATTGAAAAAATTTTTCCCTTTACATATATCAAAAAAAGAATCATAGTTATAGTCATAACCTAACTCATTAACTTCTAAGTATTCACATAATTCATTCCAACTTCTCGAAAAATCACAAATTAGTTCTTCTGCACTAAAGTTTATATATCTTTCCAACAAACAACATTCCTCTCTATAATATATTTTAAATCATATTTCTTAACACTTTACTTTATATTTATGCCATTTTCAACCATTTTATGAAAAAACCTCATAGAAATCTTTGTTTATAATTTACAAACTTTATATCCGCACCCCATTATTCTTTAGTGTTACCGCTAATCTTTCTTTGTTTACAATCTTTCACATATAAATCAAATACT
>JBOFWC010000265.1:0-6533 GCA_051653405.1 Proteocatella sp.
CGGCCAATGCCGATGGAATCGGTACCTTGCGGATACTCGAGGCAATAAGAATTCTTGGGCTTGAAAAAAAGACGAAGTTTTACCAGGCATCTACCAGTGAGCTCTATGGCCTGGTGCAGGAAACCCCGCAACGGGAAACGACGCCGTTTTATCCGCGCAGTCCATATGCCGTTGCGAAGCTTTATGGTTATTGGATCACGGTCAACTATCGCGAAGCGTACGGCATATATGCCTGCAATGGCATTCTCTTTAATCATGAATCGCCACTGCGAGGGGAAACCTTTGTTACGCGCAAAATAACGCGCGCCGTAGCCAGAATCAAGCTGGGCCTGCAGGAGAAGCTTTATTTGGGAAATCTCCGTGCGAAACGCGATTGGGGATATGCCAAGGATTATGTGGAAGCCATGTGGCTGCTCTTGCAGCAGGAACAGCCGGAAGATTTTGTTATCGCTACGGGGGAAACCCATGAAGTTCGTGAGTTTGTTGAACTGGCGTTTAAGGAAGCTGGAATACAAGTGAGCTGGCAGGGAGAAGGAATCGAAGAAAAAGGCATTGATCAGGCAACAGGAAAAATTTTGGTTGAGGTCGATCCGCGATATTTCCGTCCGACCGAAGTGGAGCTTTTACTCGGTGATGCCACTAAGGCAAAAGAAAAACTTGGCTGGCAGCCGAAAACAACACTGCAGGAACTTTGTGCCATGATGGTAAAGGCAGATCTTGTCGCAGCGAAAAAGGACTTGTTGTGTGAAGAAAATGGATTTGAAACGCATGCGTATAATGAATGAAAGAGGATTATGTCTTATATGAAATCAATATGGAAAGTATTTTCTATTTTTACACCACGTCAACAACGATATTGTTTTTTTATTGTTATTTGTATGATTATTGGAGCAATGTTTGAAGCTGTTGGAATAGGTGCTATTTTGCCATTGATTTCCATCATGGGAGATGCTGACTTTTTAGAAAGAAATGAACAAGTTCGCTGTTGGGCCATGTTTTTTGGCATAGAAGGGCATATATATTTTGTAATAATTAGTTCTTGGCTGTTGATACTGTTTTATATTATTAAAAATATGTATATGGCCTGGCAGACTAAACTGCAAATTCGGTTTTCATTAGAAAATCAAATTAAATATGCAGGGCAACTTTTAGAAGGATATCTATATAAACCCTATCTATATCATTTGGAGAGTAATTCAGCGATATTGTTGAGAAATGTTAATACAGGACCGATTATTATATTTACGAATATAATGGTCTCTATATTTGCTTTAATTACAGAGCTCATTACTGCTTTTACAATATGGTTAATGCTTGCGATAATAGATGTTTTTACTGCTGTTGTTGTTGCCGGAGTTTTAGGTACAATGATGTATGTGATTATAAAAATGTTTCGAAAAAAAATTAATCAAAAAGGGAAAGTACAGACTAAAAATACGGCGGTTTATATGAAGTGGCTAAACCAAGGGCTGGGAGCAATTAAGGAAACAAAAGTATTAGGAAAGGAACAGTTTTTTTTAGAACAATTTAATAAGTCATATGAAGAATACGGTCATTGTAATAGTGATTTTTTGTTTTTAAATCAATTGCCAAGAATGTTTATTGAAACAATTGTTGTAAGCGGGTTATTGCTACTGATTGTAGTTAAACTTTCATTAGGTATACGGCCGTCAGAAATAGTACCGTTGCTAGGGGTATTGGCATTGGCTGCATTCAGGCTTATGCCATGTGCAAATCGTATTGTGAATATGTTAAATGGGATTAGATTCCAAATGCCAATGTTTGATGAATTGTATAATGAACTTATAGACATAAGAAGCCGTAACATACATGGGGAAAAAAGCTTAATAAAATGCAGTAGCCGGAAGAGCTTGAAATTTGAACAGGATATCCAAATAAAAGAAATATCATTTTCATACCCTGGGGGGGGGGAAGAGGTAATAAAAGAAATATTTCTTACTATACCTCAAGGAAGCTTTGTGGGGATTATTGGAGAATCTGGTGCGGGAAAGACAACTTTTGTTGATATATTATTGGGATTGCTTATGCCTAAAAATGGAGATATTTATGTGGATGGTATAAGTATATATAATGATATTCGTGCATGGCAGGAAAATTTATCGTATGTACCACAAACTATTTATTTGTTGGATGGAACAATTAGAGAAAATATAGCATTGGGTGTTTTGGAAGATGAGATAGATAACTTGCAAATAGAAAAAGTATTAAAAATGGCAGAGTTATATGAGTTTATACAGCTATTGCCGAATAAATTAGATACTCGAGTTGGTGAAAGAGGGGTTATGTTGTCGGGAGGACAACGGCAACGAATCGGTATAGCTCGAGCTTTATATAGGAAGCCCAAAATATTATTTTTGGATGAAGCAACATCAGCATTAGATAATGAAACGGAAAAAAGTATTACATCTACTATTTTGAAATTAAAAGGGGAAATGACGATTATAGCAGTGGCTCATCGTATGAGCACTTTGCAAAATTGTGATTTTAAAATAATGTTCAAAAATGGCGAAATTAAAAAATGCAATTAGAAACATAGGAGATGGATACACACGATGAGACAGTATAAAAAAATACTCGTTACAGGAGCCGATGGCTTTATTGGATCACATTTAACAGAAGAATTGGTAAGAATGGGTTTAAATGTAAAAGCTTTTGTGCAATATAATTCATTTAATTCCTGGGGTTGGTTAGATGAGAGTAATGCTGAAATCAAGAAGAACATAGAGGTTTTTTCGGGAGATATTCGTGATCCTCATGGAGTACGAATGGCTATGCAGGATTGTGACTGTGTTATGAACCTTGCGGCATTGATTGCGATACCATATTCATACCATTCTCCAGATACTTATATTGATACGAATATCAAAGGGGCATTGAATGTTGTTCAAGCAGCAAAAGAGCTTGGGGTAGAAAAAGTCGTCCAAACATCGACCAGCGAGGTCTATGGGACCGCAAAATTCGTGCCAATTACTGAGGAACATCCGTTGCAAGGGCAGTCGCCTTATTCGGCCAGTAAAATCGGTGCTGACCAGGTGGCTATGTCCTTTTATAATGCGTTTAGCACACCTGTTTCTATTATCCGGCCATTTAATACATATGGTCCACGCCAGTCTGCACGGGCAGTTATTCCAACGATTATTACGCAGATCGCCAATGGCAAACGAAAAATAAAATTAGGGGCAATTTCGCCAACGAGGGATTTCAATTATGTAAAAGATACAGTCCGGGGGTTTATTTCTGTTGCAGAGACAGAAAAATCTATCGGTGAGGTTATAAACATAGGAAGTAATTATGAAGTTTCCATTGGGGAAACCGTTGAGTTGATAGCGGAAATTATGGGCGCTGATATTGAAATTGAAACAGATGAAATTCGACTACGCCCTGAAAAAAGCGAAGTTAATCGATTATGGGCAGATAATTCTAAAGCGAAAAGCATTTTAGGGTGGGAACCAGTATATGGCTCAAAAGAAGGCTTGAAAAAAGGGTTAAAGGAAACAATTGAGTGGTTTGCAAATAAGGAGAATTTAAAAAAATATAAGGCAGATGTTTATAATATATGATTATGAAAAGTGGATTATTTGTAGAAAATATTGTGAAGACACTTAAAACTACATTGTCGCAAGAAAACGAATTTATTCCTTTACATGAGCCATTATTCAATGGCAATGAAAATAAATATGTAAAAGAATGCATAGATACGGGCTGGGTATCTTCGGTTGGGAAATATGTGGATTTATTTGAACAGATGCTTGCCGAGTACACTGGGGTGAAAAGAGCTGTCGCTGTTGTTAATGGGACTGCAGCATTGCATATATCACTTATATTAGCGGGAGTAAAAGAAAACGATGAAGTTTTGGTGCCGGCATTAACATTTATTGCGACTGCAAATGCGGTAACCTATTGCAATGCTATTCCGCATTTTGTAGACAGTGAGATCAATACATTAGGGATGGACCCGGTAAAATTAGATGCTTATCTACATGATATTACAGAGATTAGAAATGGCTGCTGTTATAATCGGTTGACCAAACGAAAAATTGTAGCGGCTGTTCCTATGCATACATTTGGGCACCCTGTTGACATTGATAAAATGCTTGCTGTCTGTGAGAAATATAACCTTGTACTAGTGGAGGATGCGGCAGAGTCTATAGGATCTTTTTATAAAGGAGATCATACAGGGAACTTTGGCAAGGTAACTGCTATGAGTTTTAATGGAAATAAAACTATAACTACTGGCGGTGGTGGTGCAATTCTTAAGAATGATAAGGAATTAGGCGCATTGGCTAAATATCTTACAACGCAGGCTAAGGTGCCTCATAAATGGGAGTTTTCTCACGATATGATAGGATATAATTATCGAATGCCTAATATTAATGCTGCCTTGGGGTGTGCTCAGTTAGAAGAACTACCAACGTTTCTTTTTCGAAAACGAAAATTGGCAGAAAGATACGCGGAAAGTTTAGGGTCAGTGAAAGGTGTAACCTTCTTTCAAGAACCTTCTTTTGCAAAAAGCAATTATTGGCTTAATGTAATACTATTAGATCAAAAATATAATTGCTTAAAAGATTCTGTTTTAGAAACGTTAAATAGCAATAATATTATGGCAAGGCCTGTATGGAAATTGTTATACAAAATGCCAATGTACAGCAATTGTCCACGTATGAATTGTTTTGTAGCAGAGGATATAGAAAATAGATTAATTAATATTCCAAGTGGAGCTTCTTTGATTAAAAGCAATGAAAGGTGATGGGGTAAAAATGAAACATAATGTATTGGAAAAATATAATTTGCCAGATGAAGTGAAATTTTGTAAAAAATGTGTAATATCTAATCAGCGGCCTAGAATTACTTTTGATAAAGATGGTGTTTGTAGTGCTTGTAGATACGCTGAGTTTAAAAAGAAAATTAACTGGGAGCAACGAGAACGAGAGTTAATGGATCTTTGTGATAAACATCGAAAAACAAATGGAGAATATGATGTAATTGTTCCGTGCTCTGGGGGAAAAGATGGAAGCTATGTAGCGCATCAACTTAAGTATAAATATAATATGAATCCTTTGTGCGTGACTTGGGCACCCTTATTAGGAACAGCTGTAGGGAAAAATAATTTGGATAATTTTATAAAAATTGGTGGATTTGATCATGTCTTAGGGACTCCGAATGGGAAAGTGCAAAGATTGATGACAAAACTGGCTTTTAAATATTTAGGGGATCCTTTTCAACCATTTATATATGGACAAACTAATTTCCCCTTAAAAATGGCAGTTCAGCATAAAGTGTCTTTAATCATGTATGGTGAAAATGGTGAGGTCGAATATGGTGGGGACATGAAAAATGCGTTGAAGCCTTCGCGTGAGATTGAAGATCATGATAAACACTATTTTTCAAATTTATCCCCAGAATTTTGGCAAAAATATGGTATAACAGATAAAGAAATAGCAATATACAAAGCTCCTGCATACAAAGAGATTGTGAATAATAAAACAGAAATACATTTTTTCGGTTATTATAAAAATTGGGATCCGCAAGAAAACTTTTATTATTGTGTGGAGAATACGGGCTTTTCTCCTAACTCTGAAAGGTCTGAGGGGACTTATTCTAAATATGCTAGTTTAGATGATAAAATAGATGGATTTCATTATTATTTGGCATATATTAAATTTGGTATAGGCAGGACTACATCTGATGCAGCACATGAAATAAGAGATGGTAAAATCACACGGGATGAAGGGATTGCTCTAGTTAAAAAATTTGATGGAGAGTTCCCCATAAAATATTTTAATGATTTTTTAGAGTTTGTTGATATAAGTGAAAAAGATTTCGAGGATGTTATAGACTCATGGAGATCGCCGCACCTTTGGGAAAAAAGGAATGGAGAATGGCATTTAAAAACTCCAATTTATAGCGAAAGGTGATTAGAGAAAATTATAATGAAGGATATTAGAGTGATAGCCAAATTGGATGTTAAACCACCTTATTTGGTAAAAGGTATACAACTTGAGGGCTTGCGAAAAATAGGAAATCCCAATGATTTTGCTAAGAAATATTATTTACAAGGGATTGATGAAATAATATATGTAGATATTGTTGCTAGCTTATACGAAAGAAATAGTTTGAGTGATATGATACGAGAGGCAACAAAAGACATTTTTATTCCCATTACGGCAGGTGGGGGCATACGATCGGTTAATGATGCATACGAATTGTTACGGGCAGGCGCGGATAAAATTGCAGTTAATACAGCTGCTGTTAAAAATCCTCAATTAATTAGAGATTTAGCAATGGAGTTTGGTTCTCAATGTGTAGTTTCATATATTGAGGCAAAAAAAACTAGTTTAAATAATTGGGAGGTTTATTATGACAATGGACGAGAAAAAACAGGGAAGTCAGTTGTTGAATGGGCTGATCAAGTTTGCGATTTAGGTGCAGGTGAGATTTTATTGACTTCTGTTGATAAAGATGGCACAGGCAAGGGCTTTGACGTAGAGTTAGTTGAGGCAGTTGCATCAAAA
>JBOFWC010000266.1:0-10034 GCA_051653405.1 Proteocatella sp.
CTTAATGCGGCGGTAGAGGCGGCAAGAGCTGGAGAAGCTGGTAAGGGGTTTGCTGTGGTAGCAGATGAAGTTAGAAATCTTGCTGGAAAATCCGCAGAAGCCGCTAAAAATACTACTATTCTTATAGAAGATACGGTAAGATCAGTAAGTGAAGGAACTAGTATGGCTAAGGAAACGGCAGAAGCGATTGAATTAGTTGCAGAGAACTCTGAAAGAGTTGTAGAAGCAGTTCAAAAAATTACAAAAGCATCCCAAGCACAGGCCATTACGATAGAACAGATTACAACTGGAGTAAATCAAATTTCATCTGTAGTACAGGCAAACTCAGCTACAGCAGAAGAAAGTGCAGCTGCAAGTGAGGAGCTTTCAAGTCAAGCTACAATTCTTCAGGAAGAAATCGCAAAGTTCACTTTAAAGCAGGGGCTTGAATTTAACGAAATAGGCTACTAATAAAAGTTTATATTTAGAATTGTAGTACCCATATATTTTCCCTCATTAGGGCTTCGCCTCGATATTCCATTTACGAAACATAATGGAATTATCTCGGCTGCAGAATTCATTCGGGAAAATATTATGGCTACTACAATCAAAAAGCCTAGATTATTTTTAAAAATTATAGTAATCTAAAAAAATTATATTTTTTTCAGGCTCTATAATAAATATTAGGAAATAATATAATAACTGTACTTACAATAAATTGCAGGCTATGTATTCCCCTGAATGAATTCTGCAGCCTAGATGGAATCTAGGCGAAGCCCTAATGAGGGGGATACATAGCCTGCAATTTAAGAAGCTGCCATATGTTCTATGACAGCTTCTTTTTATTATTGCTTTTAAATTATTACTTTTTAAATTTAGAATAAGCCTGAAATCTTGCCGTTTTCATCTACGTCGATTCTGTTAGCAGCAGGAACTTTTGGAAGTCCAGGCATAGTCATTATTTCGCCTGTAAGCACTACTGCAAAACCAGCACCAGCAGAGATTTTAACATTTTTAACGGTTATTCTAAAACCTTGAGGTCTACCAAGTTTAGTTTGATCATCTGTAAGGGAATACTGAGTTTTAGCCATACATATAGGAACGTTAGCAAAACCTAAAGCTTCGATTTCATCAATTTGCTTAAGTGCGGCTGGAAGATAATCCACGCCATCGGCACCATAGATACGTTTAGCAATAGTTTCTATTTTTTCCTTTAGGCCAAGCTCAAGGTCATATGCATATTCAAAGCTATCAGGAGATGAAGCTTCAATTAATGAAAGTACCTGATTAGCAAGTTCCTCTCCACCTTCGCCGCCTTTTGCCCATACTTCAGAAAGCGCCACATTTACGCCAAGCTCTCCGCATTTTTTGCGTACAAGCTCAAGTTCAGCTTCTGTATCAAGTGGGAAGCGGTTTATAGCAACCACTGCAGGTAGTTTGAATACCTGAGTAATATTTTCTACATGTTTTAGAAGATTTGGAAGGCCTTTTTCAAGAGCTTCAAGGTTTTCCTCACCTAGCATATCCTTTTTAACGCCACCATTATATTTAAGGGCTCTTACTGTAGCGACGATAACAACGGCATCAGGTTTTAAATCAGCCATACGGCATTTGATGTCGATGAATTTTTCAGCGCCAAGATCAGCGCCAAAACCAGCTTCGGTAACTACGTAGTCTGCAAAGTGCATAGCCATCTTAGTAGCGATTACAGAGTTGCAGCCATGAGCTATATTAGCAAATGGACCTCCATGTACAAAGGCAGGTGTTTGTTCAAGCGTTTGAACAAGATTTGGCTTAAGGGCATCCTTTAGAAGGGCCGCCATTGCACCATTAGCTTCTAATTCGCCTGCTGTAACAGGCTTTCCACTTCTTGAATAACCTATTATAATTTTTCCAAGGCGATCTTTTAAATCTGAAATGTCATTAGCTAGACAAAATGCAGCCATTACTTCAGATGCAACGGTTATGTCAAAACCATCTTCTCTAGGCATTCCATTAGCTTTTCCGCCAAGACCATCAGTTATAAATCTAAGCTGTCTATCATTCATATCTACACAGCGTTTCCAAGTAATTCTTCTAGTATCTATATCAAGTAAGTTTCCTTGATGTATATGATTATCTATAAGGGCCGCTAAAAGATTGTTTGCAGCACCTATAGCGTGAAAGTCACCAGTAAAATGAAGGTTTATATCTTCCATAGGAATAACCTGAGCATAGCCACCGCCAGCAGCTCCGCCTTTAACTCCAAACACAGGGCCTAGAGAAGGTTCTCTAAGGGCAACGATAGTATTTTTGCCAAGCCTTGAAAGGGCATCGGAAAGACCTATGGTAGTAGTTGTTTTTCCTTCACCTGCAGGAGTTGGATTTATAGCCGTAGTTAATATGAGTTTGGCTTTTTTTCCGCTCGTAGTTCTAAGCAGGTTATAATCAAGTTTTGCCTTATATTTTCCATAAAGCTCAAGCTCGTATTCACAAAGTCCAAGTTTTTTTGCAATTTCTCTTATGTCACAAGGTTTAGCTTCCTGTGCAATTTCAATATCAGATTTAAAACTCATAGTCGCCCTCCCTAAAATGAACTAATAAATAATTTCTATAAATAGTTTATATAGTAGTCCTAATTTTTTAGTTTTCCAATCCTGCCATTAAAAGCAGTAAGTAGTACTTTTAAAAGAACGGCTTCAATAAATGCAATGCTGCATGCAGAAACTATTCTAGTTGGTAAAAGCACCAAAAATCCTTTTTTCAAAAGTATTGTAAGCCAAAACGTATTTAGTATCAGTGAACATATCACCGCACTTAGTATACTAGAAAGCGCAATAAGTTTTAATGAAGGCTTTCTTTTGTAAAGTACAATTCCAGGGATTACTCCAAGAAGTGTAGATGTAAGTGTAAACCCAGGGAAAAAACCTCCCTGTGGGAAAAGTGTAGCTCCTAAAAGGTCGGCTACCATACCAGTCATTCCACCCCAAAATGGGCCAAGTAAAGCTCCTGCAAGAGCGATTGGAAGACCTCCAAAACTTATTCTCACCGCCCCTCCAAATGCCATAAAGCCTAGAAAACGCGTGAAAATAATACTTGAAGCAACAAGAAATGCACTAAATACCAAGCTCTGCACATTAGTTCCTCTGTTTACCTCAACATTTGGGTTAATACTTTTTTTATTCATTTTTCCTCCTCAGCGGATGCAGTATTATATCGCAGACAAAGCCCCTAAAATTTGAGCTAGTCCTTCGTCTACAGGCAACTTCCCATCTCTGTAGCACTTGACGCATAATACCTACTCTGCGTTTATCCTATTATATACGAAAACTACAGACCTTTGCAACAAAAAGAAGCCATTTTTGCAGGAAATTATTCGGTACTTATATTTTTAAAACTCAAATAAAGTACGGATATAACCGAAGGAAACCCCATAGAAATAAAATTACTTACGACAAAAGCGCTGGACGCACAATTTATGGTGCCGCTAGGATCATTAGCTCTCATGTCCAAACACCTAAGGTAATAAGGAATAGCTTTATAAGGATGCAGAATTCGGATTGACTAAAATCAGAAAATATGGAATAATGGGAAATGGAAATAACTTAATAATGCAGAATTGGTTTAGGAAGTCAGGTTAAAATCCTGCACAGTCTCGCTGCCGTGATAGAGGAGTGACACCGCAATATGCCACTGGGAGACCGGGAAGGCGTGGTGTTTACTGTGATACTTAAGTCGGAATACATGCCATTTCTGTTAGCATACGCTCTACGAAGAATAGAGGTTGTTAAAGTGATATGTAAATATGACAATAAAACCTTAGGTCTAAAGAGCCTAAGGTCTTTTTAATTTACATTGGTCGTAAATTTACATTAATAAAGGATACGGTCATACATAAAAACTTTAACCCTACTTTTTCATCAATGCTAACCAATTTATTTTAAGAGAGAGAGGGAATACTATGAGAACAAAAATGAAATTAAACTTTAGCCCAGGAGATAAGGCGATAAAATTTGCAACTTCTATGGCTATCATTTTAGGCTTTAACACGATGTATGCAAGTGCGATGCATATAGCAGAAGGCTTTTTACCATCCACAAAATGGATTGCACTGTGGTTTGCACTTTCAGCACCATTTGTAATTTTTGGATTTAAGACTATAAACGCGAAGATAGCACAGGCGCCTAAGGCAAAAATTCTGCTTGCGATGGCAGGAGCATTTACATTTATACTTTCAGCTCTAAAAATACCATCACTTACAGGAAGCTGTTCACATCCTACGGGAATAGCACTTGGAGCTATACTTTTTGGGCCTACACCAATGGCTGTAATCGGAATGATAGTACTTTTATTCCAAGCACTACTTCTTGCGCATGGAGGGATAACTACTCTGGGAGCAAATATATTCTCAATGGCAGTAGTGGGTGCATTTGTAGCATATTATGTATATAAACTGCTTAGAAAAGCAGGAGTATCTTCAGCAATAAGTGTATTTGTAGCCGCATTTTTATCAGATCTTCTTACTTATGTAACTACATCGCTACAACTTGCATTAGCATTCCCATCTCCAAATGGAGGAATAATGCTTTCGCTTACAAAGTTCATGGGCGTTTTTGCAGTTACTCAAATTCCTATTGCAGTAGGAGAAGCAATTCTTACAGTAGTAGTATTCAATATACTTGAAAAATATAGTTCAGAGGAAATAAATGCCCTTCAAGGCCTAAAAGCTTCATTTAAAGGAAGCGTAGAAGAAGTTCAGGGTGATAGAAAAATGGCAGTATCTAGCACTAAAAATCCAATCTGGAAGAAAAATGTTATTCTATTAGTAGTATTTTTCGCAGTAGCTTTTGCCCCACTTTATCTTAAAGCTGGAGCTGAATTTGGAGGCGCAGATGGTATGGCAATGGATATAATTGCAGAGGAGATAGATTCAGAATACACTCCAAAATTCGAGCCTATATTTGAACCAGCGAGTGGAGAGATAGAATCATTACTTTTTGCCCTTCAGGCGGCACTTGGGGCAGGGGTAATAGGTTTTGGTATAGGAAGACTTACAAAAAAAGAGATATAAAGAAGGAGCTAAACCGTGATAGGAACAGATAAATATGCCTATAGCTCAAAGCTTAGGATGTCAGAACCGATAACCAAAATATTGATAACCATGGGCATCATGTTTCTTTGTATAGCTTTAAATGATATCTACGTAAATATAGCTACAGTGATAGCTATGGGACTACTTAACATTGTAATGGGTGGCCATAAACTTAAAGATTTATGGAAAATGTTTAAAATTCCTATGGGTTTTATCCTAATAGGGATAATAACTATAATTATAGGGCGTTATGATTTAGATAGTAAATTATTAATAGGATTTAGATTGGGACAGCATATGTTTGGAATATCTTCTTCGGGGATATTCCAAGCCTTAGAAATATTTACAAAAGCCATGGGAGTGATAAGTGCGGCATATTTTTTAGTAATGAATACGCCTATGACAGATATAACGCTGGCGCTTGACAAACTTAGATTTCCAAAGCTCTTTGTGGAACTGCTGGAATTGGTATACAGATTCATATTTATACTTACAGAAACGGCAGAAAATATAAAGATAGCTCAGGATTCAAGGCTGGGATATATAAATATGAAAGCTTCCTACAAATCAACCTCAGAATTGATATCTAGACTTTTTATAAGTTCATATAAAAAAGCAGATTATATATATAGTGCGCTTGAGAGCAGAGGTTATGATGGTCAGCTTATGACGGTTGGAATGGAATATGAAATAGATACAAGGATAACAACAGCAGCTATAGTAGTGGCAGCAATTCAAGTAAGTGTATACATGTTTATGTAGAGGGAAGAATATGCAGGTGGAAAGTAGAAATATAGTTGAAACTAAAGAACTTTATTATAGATATGAAAAAGGTGAACTCGCACTGGAAAATGTAAACATATCCATCCCAAGAGGTAAAACAACTACTATACTTGGGGGGAATGGTGCAGGCAAGTCCACCTTATTTTTGAATCTAAATGGAGTCCTAAGACCGGCTTCTGGAGAAATATATGTAAATGGAAAAAAACTTGATTATTCAAGAAAAAACATCATAGAGATGAGAAGGACAGTAGGGATAGTATTTCAAGATCCAGACCATCAGCTGTTTTCTGCAGATGTGTACAGGGATATAAGTTTTGGGGCAGTAAATCTAGGGCTGGATGAAGAAGAGGTAAGAAAAAGAGTAACCTATGCAATGGAAAAAACAGGCATAACACATTTAGCGCAGAGACCAACCCATGCGCTTAGCTATGGACAGAAGAAGAGAGTTGCAATAGCAGGCGTTTTAGTTATGGAGCCGGAGCTTATAATTTTGGATGAGCCTACAGCAGGGCTTGATCCTCAGGGCGTAAGTGAAATAATGACCCTTTTAGATGAAATAAAACAGAAGATGGGGATATCAATAGTTATTGCAACGCATGATATAGATCTAGTACCGCTCTATAGTGACCATGTCTATATTATGAATAGAGGAAAAGTTGCAGCAAGTGGAACTCCAAAGGAAATATTTTCAAATCCTAAGCTGATAAGAGAAAACAATCTAAGGTTGCCAAGGATAGAACATCTAATGGAAATATTAAATGAAAAAGATGGGCTAGAGGTTGATAAAACCGCTGCGACTATTGGGGAAGCTAGAAGTGAAATTTTAAGGATATGTAGTCAAAAAAGGTAGAATATGGAGATTATACAAGGTCAAAACAAGCTCAAGATGGGATATACTACGGGAAGCTGTAGTGCCGCGGCCACAAAAGCAGCAGTATATATGATGCTTACTGGAAAAAGATATGAATATGTAAAGCTAAATACCCCAAAAGGAATCGAACTTAAACTAAACGTTCACAATCAGGAATTTCAAGAAAACTTTGCAATGTGTAGCATAAAAAAAGATGCAGGGGATGATCCAGATGTGACGCATGGACTGCATATATTTGCAAAAGTTAACATGATATATGAAAATGATTTTTTTGCACCCCCACTTTCCTGCAATCCCTATATTGAGAAAATAGAAGTCAGAGGAAAACTCATAGAAATAATGATATATGGTGGAAAAGGGGTTGGAAAAGTCACAAAGATAGGTCTAAGCTGTGAGCAGGGAAAAAGTGCAATAAATCCTGTTCCTAGAAAGATGATAGCTTCATCTATAAAAGAAGCACTTGAAGAGAATCTAAAAATAGAAACAGCGCGATATGATTCTACATCACGATTTGATTCTATGGCAGGGTTTAATTCTAAAGAACTTCCTAAACAGATTTGGGTTGAGATAGAGGTTGAAAATGGAGAAGAAACTGCTCTAAAAACTTTTAATCCAAAACTTGGAATCATAGGTGGGATTTCCATACTAGGGACAAGTGGAATAGTAGAGCCTATGAGTGAAAAAGCGCTGATAGACACTATAAAGACTGAGATAAAGCAGTTTTCAAAGCTTAATATCGAAGCGGGAAAGGACTTAGACAAGATACCACCAATGTTAGTTTGCCCAGGGAATTATGGCAGAGACTATGCCAAGGAAGAGTTAGGTCTCGACTTGGAAAACGGCGTTAAGTGCTCCAATTATATAGGCGAAATGCTAGATTACAGTTGCTACCTAAATATTCCAAAGATACTGCTAATCGGGCATGCAGGTAAACTTATAAAACTTGCGGCAGGCGTTATGAACACTCATTCTTCATCAGCGGATTCTAGGCAGGAAGTTATGGTAGCTCACAGTGCGCTTAATGGCGCTTCGAGAGGAACGCTAGAAAAAGTAATGGCAGCGATATCGATTGAAGAAATGATAGATATAATAAATGAGGAATCCGAAAATTTAGGTCTTAAGACTTTTGATAGTATAGAGAAGAAAATAAGAGAGCATGTAGATCACAGGACGAGAAAAAAAATTCAAGTAGAATACATTATATTTACTAAGACTCATAAGGCCGTGATTTACAGTTCAGGGGCATTAAAGTTTTTAAAAGAGATAAAAGAAAGTTAGGAGAAAGTATGGAAGGAATTTTATATGGAGTAGGAGTGGGCCCAGGCGACCCAAAACTTCTTACAATTCAAGCGGTGGAGACACTGAAAAATGCAGATATAATTGCATATCCAAAAGCAGGAAAAGAAAATACAGCGCTAAACATAGTAAGTGAATATATTGAAGGGAAGACTATGTTAGAGTGCTATATGCCGATGACAAGAGACCAAAAGCTTTTAGATGATTCTCATGAAGCATGTGCAGATATGCTAATAGAAGAGCTTAAATCTGGAAAAAGTATAGCGTTTATAACCCTAGGAGATCCATCGATATACAGCACATACATATATGTGCACAAAAAAGTTCTAGCAAAGGGTTTTAAAGCTCAGCTTATAGCAGGAATACCATCATTTTGTGCGGTAGCGGCAAGACTAAATGATTCACTTTGTGAAGGCAAGGAGCCACTTTTGATAGTGCCTGCATCTTATGAAGGGTTAGATCAATGTCTTGAGTTTGAATCAAACAAGGTATTCATGAAATCAGGGAAAAGCATAGTTGAGCTTAGAGAAAAGTTAAGAGCTGATGGAAAACTTGAGAAAGCTAAAATGGTCGAATGTGCCACTATGAAAAATGAAAAAGTATATGAAGATTTAGAACATATTGACGAAAATTCAAGTTATTTTTCTATAATCGTAGTAAAAGAGTAATATTATAAAAACACTAAAAATGAATGAAAAGGCAGGAATAAATATGATTAATTTTGTAGGTGCAGGCCCAGGAGCCGTAGATTTAATAACAGTTAGAGGAAAACAGCTTTTAGAAGAAGCGGATATAATAATTTATGCAGGCTCTTTGGTAAACCCAAAGCTTCTAGAGTATGCGAAGCCAGCGTGTGAGATACATAACAGTGCGCATATGACGCTTGAAGAAGTAATAGAAGTTATGGAAAAAGGTTTTAGTACACAAAAAGCTGTAGTAAGACTTCATACAGGAGACCCAAGTATATATGGTGCGATAAGAGAGCAGATTGATCTTTTAGAAGAAAAAAATATCCCATACAAAGTGTGCCCAGGGGTAAGTTCATTTTGTGGAGCAGCGGCAGCGCTTGGCGCAGAATACACGCTTCCAGAAGTAAGTCAAAGCGTTATCCTTACAAGAATGGAAGGAAGAACTCCAGTTCCACCAAAGGAAGAGATATCTCTTATGGCAGCGCATCAGGCGACTATGGTAATATTCCTAAGCTCAGGAATGCTTGAAGAGCTTAGCCGCCGTCTAATAGCGGGAGGATATAAAGAAGATACTAAGGCAGCTATAGTATACAAGGCTACTTGGGATGATGAAAAAGTAGTTGTTACTACAGTGGGAAATCTTGCAGAAGCGGCTAAAGCTCATGGAATAAACAAGACAGCGCTTATAACTGTAGGAGAGTTTTTAGGAAATAAATATGAGAGATCAAAGCTTTATGATCCTTCATTTACTCATGAATTTAGAGAAGCCAGCAAATAGATATGAAGATATATAGCATAGCATTTACGGAGCGAGGAAGAGCTGTTCAAAACGTGATTGAGGAACTTCTAGTAGCTGAGAATAACGAAGTATCAGGATTCTTTAAAAACGTGAGAGGCTTTACGAAAGAAGCGTTTGAAGCGGCAGATGCTATCATCTATATAGGAGCGGTAGGCATAGCGGTAAGAAGTATTGCCCCCTATGTACAGGCAAAAGATAAGGATCCAGCGGTAATAGTTATAGATGAACTTGGAAAGTTTGTAATTCCTATTTTATCAGGCCATATAGGGGGAGCAAACAAGCTTTCAGAATATATTGCGCAAAAGCTTGCTGCGATTTCAGTAATTACTACAGCTACAGATATTAATAATAAGCTGGCAGTAGATTCATGGGCGGTAGAAAATGGCATGAGGGTTATGAATACTTCAGCTATAAAATACGTGTCCTCAGATATTCTCGAAGATAGACCTGTAAGACTTACGCTAGATGAGAATACTGAATTTCTAAAGCTGAAATTAAAAAAACTGAGCACCCAGTATGAGAAATTCCTTCAAGCTGATTCAACAA
>JBOFWC010000267.1:0-20044 GCA_051653405.1 Proteocatella sp.
GCTTGTATTTCTTGGAGCTTTTCATCCCATATTATGTTAAGCTCTGGCTCTTCCTCTTCGAGCTGCCTTAGTTTAGGCATCATCAGTCTAGGATCAGTGCCTTCAGGAAGTACAATTCTATATGAAAGCACAGGTTCAAGTACAGGTGCTTCTGAAGCTAATTCTATCCCAAGGCCTTGTCCTGGTCTTGTAAGGTTTAAACCCGTTACTGCACAAATAGTACCCGCACATGCTTCTCCAAGCGTTTCAAACTTTGTTCCTGAATATATTCTAATTTGGTTTACCTTTTCTTCCCAAGCTTCACCTATCATTATATCCTTAACCTTAAGACTCCCTCCTGTAATCTTAAGATGAGTAAGTCTATTTCCTTGTTCATCTCTTGTTATTTTAAATATCTTGGCTCCAAATTCTTTAGGAAAGTGGGGTATATTAGTTAAATCTACAAGGCCTTTCATAAAAACTTCAACCCCTTCAAGCTTAAGCGCAGATCCAAAATAACAAGGAAATATCTTTCTATCATAAATTGCATCCTTAATAGACTCACGCCCTACTTTTCCAGTATCTAAATATTCCTCCATAAGATACTCTTCACACATAGCGATTTCATCATGAAACTCATCTGTATTTTCAATTCCAAAATCTATGCAAGAATCGCTCAACTGTTTTTTTAAATCTCCTAAAAGCTTATTGCGATCTGTACCATTTTGATCCATCTTATTTACAAATATAAAGGTTGGTATGTCATACATTTCAAGAAGTCTCCAAAGCGTCTTTGTGTGACCTTGTATTCCATCAGCTCCACTTATAACAAGAATTGCATAATCCAAAACCTGAAGTGTTCTCTCCATTTCAGCTGAAAAATCAACGTGCCCTGGAGTATCAAGAAGTGTAATTTCTGTATCTTCAACCTCAATTACAGCCTGCTTTGAGAATATAGTGATCCCTCTTGCACGCTCAAGTTCATTTGTATCAAGAAATGCATCTTTATTATCAACTCTTCCAAGCTTCCTTATCTTCCCACTAAGATATAACATACTCTCTGACAGAGTTGTCTTACCAGCATCAACATGAGCCAGTATGCCTATTGCTAGTTTTTTCATAATAAATCAAGTCCTTTCCGTCATCTAAGAAGTCTTTTTTTCTGTACTTAAATAGCTGTTTTGAATTTTAGCCTCATCTTTATTGTGTATAAACATTAAAATAGCCATACTGCATATTATTAAATAGCCTAATATGCTGTATATATCTGGAATTTGTGAAAATAATAAGAATCCAAATATTGCTGCAAAAACAATTTGTGAATAATCATAAACTGAAATTTCTTTAGCTGGTGCATAAAAATATGCTGAAGTAATTGCAAATTGTCCCCCTGTCGCTGAAATTCCCGCAAGTAACAAATATCCTATTTGTAAAGAGGTCATAGTATGAAAATCCATAATAAGTATTGGCAGAGTAACTAAACAAGAAAAACTTGAAAAGAAAAATACAATAAAAGGCCCTTTTACCCCTCTTTGCCCTAGCATTCTCACAAAAGTATATGCTGCGCCTGCCGCCATACCTCCTAAAAACCCTGCCATAGAAGGAATAAGCGCTGCATTAGAAAAGCTCGGTTTAATAATAAATAAACTTCCTATAAAAGCTCCCATAACAGAAATCGCCTGTATCCAATCTACTCTTTCATTTAAAAGTAAGAAGCTAAATAAAATAGCAAAAAAAGGCGACATTTTATTTAGCATTGAAGCATCCGCTAAAACCAATCTATCTATAGCATAAAAATTGCATAAAATCCCTATAGTTCCAAAAGCAGAACGTAATATAAGCAGCTTTAAATCCTGCTTTTTTAAAGAAAAACCTATTCCACTTTTTTTAAGCACCATAGCTGCAAAAATAAGAGCTACAAAATTACGAAAGAAACTTTTTTGCATAGAAGGTAAATCCCCTGCTAATCTTACAAAAGTGTTCATAAACGTAAAACATAGTGCTGATAATATAATATAAAGTATTCCCTTGTATTTCTTATTCATTTAAAACCTCCAGTCCTATCTATTATATCATTTAATCCTATTCCTTAAAATAAAAACTCCCGGAATTGTTCCGAGAGCCATATTTTTAAATTATTCCAAGTTGTTTCTTCACTTCTGGAAGCGTTCTATAAAATATAGAATAAAAATCTTCATCTATTTCTGATTCTAACCTATAAAAACTATCAAGGAAAATATCATTTAGCATTTTTAAGTCATCATCATCATACACAAACTTCATACGAAAATTCATAGCCTTAATTATATTATGCCAATCAATTATAAATTCTTTATTTCTTGAATAATCTGTAATCCCAAGCCAATCGCCTACCTTTACATCTGATAGAACAGGTTTTTGACAGCTCCCTACTTGAAGAAAATACTTAAAACTTCCATTTTCATAAACTCTTCCAAGCGGAAAAAGTCTGCATATATTTGGCCTATGTGAATGAATTGAACATCTTCCATTTTCATCCAGAAAATTACAACGCTCATCACTTCCATTCATTCCAAGATGAGGCAGTATTAGCTTTCCATTTTCCTTCAAAACTAAAAACTTTTTCAAAAGCTCTTCAAATGATATTTTTAGATATGATCTCATTTCATAAACATCATATGGTGTTAATGAAAAAAGTTCCCCTATGCCTTGGCAACAGGCACTGCACCCCTTACATCCTTCTGCATCTGCACTTACTACATCCTCTATATCATACAGTTTTCCGTCTGAAATTCCTTCAAGTGACATAACCGATTTCATAATTTCTCCTTGTATAAATTTATTTTGCAATAAAAATTTCTGATTTGACTACCTGTTCGAGCTTTAACTCTCCAAAAGTTGCTTGTATAGATTTTTGAGATTTTCTCCCATATATATACTCATCTTCTTTTTCTAAATCAAAAATATTATTCCAGCTATTTTCTATCTTATTTCGCAAGTATCTCATACTTTCATTTTGAATGCTTAGATTCTTTAAATCATCATATTCAAAACCTAAATTCTTGTATTCAAGCTCAAAAGCTCTATCATCCTCTTCATCTATAGCTAGATACCAATAGTTTAAAACATAGTGAAATAGATCAAAATCTGAAAGCAATACATCTTTAGAGTCAATTTCTATAGTTAATTGAACAATTTTTTCACCACGAGTTGCATAGCCACTTTGTCTCATATCTAGTCTTTTATGTTTTCCTTCCCATTGATACCACGCCCAAATAGGATACTCTACATTTTTTGGTAAAATAATACTTTTAGATTGCATTTTTTCTATTATCCATTTATATGCATAACAAAAATTATCATCGAAAATATAATTTTTATCAGCTCTTAAAACTCCTGTGTTTCTTAAAATCTCATATGCTTCATAGCTTTGTATCGTCCATAGTTTCATTTTTTATACGCAAGACCAGTGGTTTTTAAATCATGAACTTTTTAATTACATGTGCTACTCCACTATCTTCATTTGAAAGTGTCACATAATTAGCTATCTCTTTAACTTCTTCAAAAGCATTTCCCATAGCCACACCTAATCCCGCATATTCAATCATATCTATATCATTCCCTGCATCACCTACACAGATAACTTGTTCCGAATCAATACCTAATGCTTTAGTTACTTGACTAACTCCATATCCTTTATTTACTCTTTTATCTAAAAACTCTAAGAAAAATGGCATACTTCTAAGCACCGTATACTTTTCATTTATTTCCTTAGGCATATTTTCTATAGCTCTATCTAGTTTTTCTGGATCATCTATAAACATAACTTTGACGATAGTTTCATCTTCTCCAATTTCAGATAACTGTTTTTCAACAATCGGTATTTGATTAATTTCTGCTTCTATTTTTGTATACTCATTATTTACAGGTGTTGTAACATAAGAATCTGTTAATGCATGAATATGAATTCCTAAATTCTGGCTAGTTTCATATAAATATCTATAATCATCCATGCTTAATGGCGTTTTTGAAACTATTTCTCCACTTTTTGTTTTTTGAACTAATGCTCCGTTAAACGCTACTACATAATCTTCATCTGAAACAAGATCAAGGTGCTCCAAATATCTTTGTACTCCTGCCAAAGGTCTCCCTGTAGCTAATATTATCTTCTTCCCTTTTGCCTTTGCTTCTTGAATTGCTTCATAATTTTCTGTAGTAATCTCTTTAGCTTCATTTAACAATGTCCCATCCATATCTAATGCTATTAACTTATACATAACTTCTCCTAACTTTTTAATACAATTCATTTCTAAAACATAATATATCCTTAAATTATACACAATAAAATGCACAAAAGGAACAAATTTTATGCTAAAGATTTATAGAATTACATTTTATTTGCAAGTTTTCGTTAATATTTGCTTAGAATTTCAATAATATCCTCCCCATATTTTTCAGCTTTTATATTGCCAAATCCGCTTACAGTTTTCAATTGTTCTTTACTTCTTGGCATTTTAAGAATTAACTCTTTCAGTTGATTGTCATTACAAATCAAGTAAGGCTTGATATTTTCTTCTCTACTCTTTTTCAATCTATATGTTTTCAGTTCTTTAAATATATCAGTTTCCTCTACCAAAATGTTATTTGTACGCTCTGGAATATTTACAGTTACCTTGTACTTATCATATTTTTGAGTATAGTCTTTAATATTTTCCTTATGCAGATTAAGATAATATTTTGCCCATTCTAATAACTGATCATCAGAAAGTGCTGTCTCTTTAGAATTGTTATACATATTCTTGATATACTTAACTAACTGATCTGCTCTGATAATCTTATCTTTAACATCTTTTTTAGCAAATTTAGAATTAAGCATTGTCTTAGGATTAGATAAAACAACTATTGGTATATTGCACTTTTCAAAATATCTTTCTGCCATAAATTTGCTAAAAACATTACTTTTATTCTCTACTCTTATCTTTTTCATTAATTCTAAATGTCGTTGATTCTGTGTAATCGGAGAATAAATACCTTCTTTCTTTTTTCTTCCACCAAACTCAATGGTACGTATAAAATCGCCTGCACTATTAATATCTATATCCCCGTATAGATTCTTGCACTCTATAACAAAACACATTTTTTTAGTGAAAACTATATAATCTATCTGCGCACTTAAGTCTCCGTATTCAAGATAAATATCATGTAATATATACATAGGCATATGACTATTTCTTAATTCAAATTCTATATTATTTTCCCCAACAATTCCATATTCTATATATTTAATATCTTGTCTAATGATATTTTGGCCTTCTAAATTAAGTGTTGGCTCTAATTCTCTAAGTTTGTCTAGTTGCAGCTGAGAACTACTGTCTTCTTTAAGAAAAATCGGTTCTTTAAGCTTACTGAATAAGTCCATATATTCCTCCCAGTTTGATAAAAAATACATTTATTGTTTCAAATTAAAGATCTCTAGTTTTTTTGCTTCCTAAAATAGCCATTGCATCTTTATATTTAGGTTGAATTTTTCCAATAAGTCTCCAAAATGACCTATCATGATTCATGTGTACAAGATGGCAAAGTTCATGTACCACAACATAGTCTACAGCCTCTATAGGAAATAGTATCAATTTCCAATTAAAAGTCAAATGTTTGCTAGAACTGCAACTCCCCCATTTATTTTTTTCATTTTCTATAGAAAAAGATTTATACTTAACCTTAAAATTAGGTTGGTAAAACTTTAATCTTTCTCCAATTAATTTTTTACTCTCTTTTACATAAAACTTCTGCAAAGCTTCAGAAATATCAATGCTTCCTGCTTCTGGACTAACACATATAAAAGCTTCTCCATCAAAATTTATACTCACTTTATTTATTGATGAATCCAATTTTGTAAATAAGGGATAAGTGTTCCCTAAATAATAACAATTAACTTCAGTTTGTTTCAACATCTATAAAACTACTCCTCAAATAAATAACATGTCATTGATAAGGAACCCATGGTGCAAGAATTATTAAATATCGAAAGCTTATCATCTTCTCTAGCTGCCCCTAAAACATATATTAGTGGATAAAAATGTTCTGTTGTTAGGAATGCTAATTTTGAAGAATTTCCTGCATTCTCATAATGAACTACACTCTCATATCGCTTGTTCTTTATATTATCCATGATAAAGTTATCAAATTCTAGTGCCCAAGGATAACCTTCTTCCATTCCCCATTTAACTCTTGAAAGGTTATGAACTATATTTCCACTCCCAATTATTAGTACCCCTTTTTCACGTAAGACTCCTATATCTTTTCCTATTTTAAAATGTGCTTCTGCACTTGAATTTATATCTAAACTAAGTTGATAGACTGGTATATCTGCTTCTGGATACATTTTACAAAGCACCGCCCATGTTCCATGATCTATACCCCAGCTATTATCTATTTTTACAGCCCGATTAATACAGCCAATTGTCTCATGAGCAAGTTTATTTGATCCATGAACATCATATTTTACGTTATAAAGTTCTTGCGGAAAACCATACATATCATATACAATTTTAGGATTTTCCTGATCATTAATTCTGGTTCCATTGGTTACCCAATGCGCTGATATACAAAGAATTGCTTCTGGTTTTGGAATTTTTTCAGCTATTTCTCTCCACGTGCGAACATAGCTATTATCTTCAATCGCATTCATTGGTGAACCGTGGCCTATAAATAAAACTGGCATTTTTTTATCCATCAACATTTCCTCCTTGTTAAGTTTCATATTTACTAAAACTATTTTAACATAAGACATGATATAAAGTAAGAATTATAAAAATACATATTAAGATCTAAATCATATCATCTCTAAGTGCTTCAATGATATTTTCTTTTTTGAGTTTACTCGTAGCATACAGCATTGTAATAAACACAATAATTAATACCCCCAATATACTTATAGCCATACTTTTCCACGGAAATATAAACTGAAGATTATCAATTTTTTCTGCAAAAGTAAGACCCTTATAAATAAACCACGATACAATTACTGATATTGGAAGTCCAACTAAGAGTGTTCTTATACCATAAAATACACATTCAAAATTCATCATCTTAGTAAAATCACGATCTGACATACCCACAGAACGTATCATTGCAAGTTCTCTTCTTCTAAGTCTTATATTGGTAGAAATAGTATTAAAAACATTGGCAACTGCAATTAATGAAATCATTACCACAAAGACATACGTAAAAACATCTATAATAAACGTTATACTACGATATTGTTCAAGCATATCATGTATATTATATAAGGAATATTTAGACCCAAACTCTTCTTCTATAATTATATTTCCAATTTCAGATATTGATTTGAGCGGATTATTTGATCTAAATGCCATTCCTGTATAAGAACTAATATTATCTATTTCAAACTTTTCTTTTAATGAATATGGTGCGATTACCATAAAAACGTCCGGATTGTTTTCTGATTCCAAATATGATTTTGGCGGAGGATCTAATGAATAAGTATCTACAAAAGTAATATCTATACTCTGAAATTTTTCCAAGTTTATATTTTCATTTATTTTAGGCGCTACTACAAATGTCATTGACGGCTTTGAAAACATATCCATTATTTCACTTTTGCCGTCTTCATTTATAATTCTTTTTTTAGCAACTGCTATAAATTTTGCATTTTCTCCTCTATATTCTTCTGAAGATAATCCCAATTCTATTATAAATCTAAAATATTCGTCTTCCTTCATAAATTGGATATCCATTGGCAAGCTAATTGTTTTATCCAAATCCGAATAACCTGAGCTTTTTAAGTAGCTATCTGAGAAATCTCTAATATTTGCCTTGCATTCATATTCAAGAACTTTTTGATAAGAGCTTTCATACACTTCATCTGCGGTTTTCAACTTATCATATAGCGGAATTATTTCACTATCAGACAAATTTTCCGCACTAAAAAGGATATCATAATCAATATCAATTAAAGATTTCTCTGAAAGTTCTTTTAAAGTTGTACTAAAAGTACTCCCAGATACAAACAACAAAATACTTAAAACAAGTGACAGTACAATACTTCTATACGATTTTTTATTTCTTTTAAAGTTCTTTAACGCCAACGATCCCTCTAAACCATAAATTTGCTCAACAAGTTTTGAACTTTTCAAAGCTTTAATTCCAAAGCTAGATTCAATTTTAACTTCATTATTTTGACGAATATTTTCCATAATAGGAGTTTTTTCAGCTCTTTTTGCTGGAATATAAGCCGAAATTAAAATAGTAACTAAGCTTATTATCGATGCCATAGCAATCGCAGAAATAGATACATATAATTTTAAGGGTATATTGCTGTGAATAATGCTTACAAAATTCTTAGCAATAACAGGAATCAATATCCAAACACTAGTTATACCCACTATAATTCCTGTTGGGATTCCAATTACTCCAATACAAAGTCCTTCAAAAAATACTGAATTTCTTAACTGCTTTGAAGTTGCCCCGATTGAGGAAAGTATCCCAAATTGACGTGTGCGTTCATTAAGCGAAATGTTAAATGCATTATATATCAGAAAAACAGAACCTATCATTATTATACTAAGTAGAGTCGTGGCAATAGTATACAAAAACGTATTAAACACTTTGTTTTCTGAACCCCCCATAAAACGCAACACATTATCATTAAAAATATACCTATTATTTTGAGCTGCATTATTTGAATAAGATTTAACTTTATGCGGATTTTTAAGCGTAACAAATACACTGAATTTTTTCAGGTCATTTTTATAACTTCTTTCAACAGTCCCGCTTTTAATGCCTACTTTTGTTATTACCGTATATGCTGGTGATGAGTGTTCTTCAAAACCAGGCCTCTCAAAAATTCCTGTAACAGTGTACGTTTTCTTTTCAGCTGGCAAAACAGTTTTCTTATCATCAGACAAGCTTCCTATATCAAGTGACAGCTTATCCCCCACTTTAAATCTAACGCCTCCTGTTATTGCAATGTGTTCTGGAATAAGAATTTCATTGTTGTTTTCAGGTAGCCTTCCAGAAATAAGCTTTAAAGGTAAATTTTTAAAAGTTTCATCACTAAATCCTGCAATGAAAAGATATGGCTTCTCAGAATTTCTTCCGCCTTCGAGCTTTGCATAACCCAAATTTTCAAATGAAAAAACATTAGTAACCCCATCATCATAAATTCTATCTTGAAAAAAAGAATAATCCGTCTCCAGAAACTCAACATGCCAACTTCCATATCTATCAATAGAGCCGTCAACTAAAAACTTTAATAGTGAGCTTCCAAAAGTTGCAACTGCAGTAATCATAGCGGCAGATAATATAACTCCAATAATAGTAATCATTGTTCTGCTGCGACTTTTTTTCATATGTTCAAGGGTGATTTTATTAAAAATATTCATTATCTCAACCTCTCGTCTCTAACTATTTTCCCATCTGATATACCTATAATTCTATCAGCCTGCAAAGCAATATTTTCATCATGTGTAACAACAATAAGAGTCTGTCCATATTTTTTGTTACTTTCTTTAAGTAGCCTTATTATTTCATGACCATTTTTGCTATCCAAGCTTCCTGTTGGCTCATCAGCGAGCATAACAGCAGGCGCATTCATCAAAGCCCTTCCTATAGAGACTCTCTGTTGCTGTCCCCCTGAAAGCTGATTTGGCAAATGAGATTTTCTATCTTGTAACCCAAGCATCTCTAGTAAATCATTTAATCTTTCCTCATTGACCTTTCGTCTATCCATCAAAATAGGCAGTGTAATATTTTCCACCACATCTAGAGTAGGAATAAGATTGTGAAACTGATAAATTAGACCGACTTGTCGTCTACGAAAAATAGCAAGCTTCTCATTATTTTGAGCATATACATTTTGATTATCTAAATACACATTCCCACTTGTGGGTATATCCACGCCCCCTATAATGTGAAGTAATGTAGACTTTCCAGAACCAGAAGAACCAATTATAGCAGTAAACTCCCCTTTTTCTATTTTAAGAGAAATATTATCAAGTGCTACGACTTTATTTTCCCCTTTTCCATATACCTTACATAAATTTTCAACTTTTAAAAACTCCATTATTTGAGTCTCCTTTCTTATTTGTTAACTCTATAATAGAATATTTATCTTACACCTCAGTGACTCTTAAGTGAGAGATTTGTCACTTTGGAAAGCGAATAATAAATATAGCTCCTCCTTGAGGATAATTCTTTGCTGTAACGCTTCCGCCCTGCCTCACTATAATCATTTTACAAAGTGCAAGTCCAATTCCATATCCTGTATCATGCTTGTTATTACCTCGATAAAACCTTTCAAATAAGAATGGTATTTCTTTTTTCTCAAAACCAGTCCCACTATCATGAATAATAATCTCAGTAAAAAGAGGATTCTCAGTACATTTAATTTTAATTTTTCCGTGATCTCCCACATTCTCCATACAATTTTTTAATATGTTTTGAATAGCTTCTGAAAGCCAGGCTATATCTCCTTGAATAGAAACTTCTTTTGGTAAATCCATCTCTATCTCAATATTGTGAAGCTCAATTGGAATTAATAGCGGACGAATAGCTGTTTTTATTAATTCCTTTACATATATATTTTCACTTTTAAAAATTATAATTCCCGCATCTAGGCGAGATAACTTAAGTAGTGAAGTAATCAGCCAATCCATCTTCAAAAGCAGTTCTTCGGCATCTCTTACAAATAATTTTTTCTTACTTTCATCTGAATCACTCTCCAGCAGAGAAAGAATTATATTTACAGATGTAAGTGGTGTTCGAAGTTGATGTGATATATCAGCTAGAGAATTTGAAAGATTTTCCTTTTCTTTTTTAAGAGCATAATTCTGTTCCCTTAGCCGTGTTGTCATTTTTATTATCTCACTATGTAAAATAGAAAGCTCTCCCTCATCCAACTCCCCTATGTATACATGATCTATGTTATGAAGCACCATATCTATCTGATTTGAAACCTCTGCAATCTGTTTGTATCGTTCCCTAGTAAACATAAAAAATGCTGTGCCAAATGCAACAGCAAACATAATAAAAAGGATTCCAGCATAAATATTTATTTTAAATCCAAGTATTACAAAAATAATAGCTATTGATAATAAAATAGCTATTAATCGCCTAACTTCTTTATTTCTAAGCATTAATCTCCCCCCAGTTTATATCCCATTCCTCGAACAGTCAAAATTATTTTTGGATTTGCTGGATTATCTTCAATCTTTTCACGCAGACGCTTTATATATACACTAAGCGTATTGTCATTTACAAATTCCCCTGCTGCATCCCATAACTCATCAAGCAACCTGCCCCTTGTTATGATATTTTTGGAATTGCTAATAAATACTAGCAATAGCCTATATTCTAGCGCTGACAGAAAAATTTCCATTCCATCTTTTTTTACAACTCCACTTGAGGTGTCAATATTAAGGTCGTAAATCTTAAAACAATCGCTTAACTTATCATTTTTTCGTAAGGCAGCTCCAATTCGTGCAATTAATTCTCTTGGACGAAAAGGCTTAGTTATATAATCATCTGCCCCCATGTTCAAACCAGTAACTACACTGGACTCATCATCTGAAGCTGTAAGAAATATAACTGGAATATCTTGTTTATCTTTAATTTCAGTACAAACTGTAAACCCATTCCCATCTGGTAACGAAATATCTACCAGTGCTAAATCGAATTTATCTTTATTAAGCCTGCTAATCACTTCTTTGCATGTAGAAACTCGATTGACTGTAAATCCCTCAGAACTAAGAAGAAGTATCAGATTTTTGGCTATTGCCTGATCATCTTCAACTAAAAATATCTGTTTCACCTACTCCCACTCTCCTTTTCTTTGTTTTTCTATAAAAAATATTAGTTCTAGTTTTCTTCCATTTTTTATTATAATCTAATTACTAAATTTTATCAAAGATGAATTTACTATTAATATTATCAACAGTTAAGTTTTTAAACTAAAACATGAAGGTATCTCACTTGATTAAATGTATATAACTTTGGTATCATTTAATTATTAGTATTTGATTTTTAGCTATCAGGAAATAAAAGGAGAATAAAGCTTATGAAAATAAATGAAATTATTAGGTATTATAGAAAAAAAGAAAATTTAACACAAGAAGAAGTTGCAAACTATTTAAATATAAGTGCTCCCGCCGTAAATAAATGGGAGAATGGAGTATCTTTTCCAGATATAACCTTATTGGCTCCTCTTGCAAGATTTTTAAAAATTGATGTCAATACATTATTGTCGTTCAATGAAGATCTTACAGATGAAACAGTAGATAGATTTGTGGCGGAAGTAATTAATATATCCGAAAAAAACGGATATGAGAAAGCTTTTGAAAGAGGCTTTGAGCTTATTAAACAATTTCCAGCTTGTGATAAGTTAATATATTGGATAGCACTATCCCTAAGAATAGAACTATTAATTTCAAATATTGAAGAAAAAAATAAATATGAAAAAGATATTATTGAGTGGCTTAAACTAGTATCAGAAAGCAGCAATTATAAAATAGCTTCTTTAGCTAAACTGGACTTAGCTTCAATATATAGAACTAAAAAAGATTATATCAAAGCTCAAGAAATATTAGATAAAATACCTGATGTAGAAGTTGATAAAAAATTTCAACAGGCAGTATTGTTTAAAAATAGCGGTAAATTAGATAAAGCTTATGATATTTGTGAAAGCATTTTATTAGAAAACGCACAAGAATCATTAAATATTTTTATTTTCATAATTTCAACATTATGTGAAGAACAAAATTTTGATGAAGAAGAATATTTCCTAAAAAGTGCAACAAAACTTGTTGAAACATTTGATTTAGGAGAATACCACAAATATCCACTAGAATTACTTTTAGCACAAGAAAAAAATGATAAAGAACGAATTATCAAAGCTATTCAAAATATGGTGGATAAGGCCGAAAGTATGGGTAATTTTATTAATTCAAAACTATATAAACATATAAGTTCCAAAGAAAGTTGTGAGCAAAACAAAGAATCGCATAAAAACACCGTAATGAAAATTATTAAAGAAGATGACTCTCTTGATTTTGTAAAAAATGACCCTCGAATAAAACTTCTTCTAGAATAAAAGCTTTACTTTTTAAAATATAAAAATAGCCTTCAGTAAAATTCAAAATAACTGAAGGCTTAAATTTTATATATTAAAAAATTTACGTTCCTACTTAACTTCAATCTGAGCCATCATGCCTGCTTCTTCATGTTCTAATATGTGACAATGATACATAAAAACACCCTTTTCCTGAAACTGAACTATAATCCTTACAGTTTCATTTGGATCTACAAACACAGTGTCTTTCCAGCCCATTTCATTATCCTCAAGCTTCATAGAGCTTCTAGATAACACTTGAAACTGCACTCCATGTACATGAAACGGATGTCCCATGCTATGCATCATAGAGCCAATATTGGTAATTTCCCATATCTCACTTTTTCCAACTTCAGCAGTATCATCTATTCTTCCCATATTAAACTTTCTACCATTTAAAGTAACCATATGCCCCATTCCATTTAATTCAATTCTTTTAATTGGTGTTGACGAATCAAACTCCATTCGCTTCACTTCAGTAAGCTCACTTGGAATACTTGTGTCATCTTGCTCAGGTCCAGTAACCTTAAATAGCATAATTTGTGAATCTCCACTTGTCATAGCCAAAGTTTGTCCCTCTTTAAATTTAGCAAAATCCACAATAATTTCTGCACGCTCTCCTGGAGAAATAAATATATTTCTTAATCCAACAGGTCTTTCTAAAAAGCCTCCATCTGAAGCTATCTGATAAAACTCAGCTCCATTATCAACTACAAGATTATAATTTCTTGCATTCGAACCATTTACAATTCTAAATCTCATTTTAACTTGCTTGACTTCAAGCGTTGGAGTAATTGCTCCATTTACAATAATTTTATCCCCAAAAGCTCCATCCATCATATTATCATTATAATTAAAGCTCCCATCACTACTGAAACTTCTATCTTGAATAATAAGTGGAATATCATTAACACCATACGTTTTAGGAATATTTAGTTTATCACTAATATCATCCTCAACTATCATAAGTCCTGCTAAACCGTAATAAACCTGACTAGCTGTACTTCCAATCACATGAGGATGAAACCATAGTGTTGCAGCAGGCTGATTTAATCTAAACGACGGCTCCCAAACTTCATTAGGTTTAACTACTTGGTGAGGTCCTCCATCTTGCTTCCCACTTACTTTTAACCCATGCCAATGGACAGAAGTGTCTTCGTTTAATTCATTTTTAACATGCATATTTACTAGTTCATCTCTTCTAACCACTACAACAGGACCTAAGTAATTTCCATTATATCCCATCGTCTTTGTATTCTTGTTGTCTAAAAATATACTATTCCCATTTTGCACTCTAAGTTCATAATCTGCTATACTGGGATCTGGATTTTTATCATCTAGAAGTTGTGGGATAGGTAAATACGTTGCTGCTAAATTATTAGTTTTAATTATTGTTTTTTCCGGCACATCTAACCTCATCATTAAACTCACAGCTAAAATTACAGCAAGCAAAAAAAATATATATCTATTTTTTTTATCCATTTCTCTGCACCTTTCTAAACAGGTTACACTTTACACTATATTTAATTAATGTACCCATCCTGTTTAGATATTATTTAGTATATTCAAAACAATAAATAAATCTAAGTATAAATATTATAATAGAAAAAAACAATTCTCTATTTATTTTGTATTTCCTAAAATAACCATTGCAGTTTTGTATTTAGGTTGAATTTTACCAACAAGTCTCCAAAATGATCTATTATGATTCATGTGTACCAGATGGCAAAGTTCATATACTACCACATAGTCTATCTTTAGCGTTAGTCTCCGTACAGAATGCTGTATAAAAACTATAATTCTACCTCTATATAATCATCTGAATTATTATGGCTGAAATCCAGTTCTTGATATTTAGCAAAAATAGATAGTGTAATTATAGAAAAAAACAAACACACTATAGCTGAACCATATAATCCAATTTTGCTTACATTGGATCCTGGTGATGCTCCAATTTTTATAACAAATGGTATTACTATAAAAGCAAAACTTTGCGAAAATTTAAATGAAAAATTTTGCAATGCACAATGAAATCCAGAGCGATGCTTATTATTCTTTTTTCTATCATATTCTGCAATATCTGCAAATATCACATATGGAAACACTGCAAAAGCTGCATAAGGATATATTAAACAACCATAGTAAATAATCATAAGGGCTGTGCCACTTATAAACTTTAACAAAATAGGTGCTAATAAAATATTAATAAACGCTAAACAGCAAGAAGCAGATGCTATACAGAGTTGCTTCTTCATACTAGTTCTATTTGCCATAAAAACTGCAAAAAATATAGTCATAGTTGCTACTATATAATATATAGATTGTGTCATTGAAAATACTTCTTCTGGTAGTGAAAATATTATAGTTATATAGTATAAATCAAGTGAATCAATTACAAAAGTCAAAATATTTATCGAGAAAAAACCAATAAACATTGCTCTAAAGTCTTTAATTGAAAAAAGTTCTATAATTGTTTGTTTAATAGATAAAGTATACTCTTTTGAAATATAATAATCTTTTTCTTTTACAATTTTTATTGGCAACCATGCAAAAAATCCCGCTAAAATACTTGCTCCAAAAATAGTTATTTTCCAAGAATTCATAACAGAAAAACCTAAATCTACTAACAAATCTTTTATTCCAGGGATAAGAATAACTACAATTGTACCAAAAAAATAAGTAATTGCAGAAACCATATAAGTATAATTCCTTTTTTTACCCGCTGGAACTAATTCTTGTTCTAGAGCATAATAAGATACATAGTATAGTGAAAAAGAAGTATAATATACAATTAGAAAAAAACCAAGCCAAAGCGCATTCCATATACTAACTTCTTGAAATGGAACAAAAAACACTAAAGATGTAGATAATATTAATGCAATTAAACTAGTCTTCATTATTGGAACACGTCTTCCAAATTCCCCAGATTTTCTTCTGTCTAAAAATTTCGAAATAATAATATCTACAAAAAAATCAAAAAAAGTTCCAATTGCCTTTACTACTGCAAAGCTTAATGTTGCTTGAGGTAATAATGTTATAATTCCTGAACTATCTGAAGGCAAAAAATAATACATAAGATATGATGCTATAATTCCTGTAAAAATTGCATCTGAAAAATCCGTTAAAGATAGTATAACAATTTTAAATTTAGATATTTCTTTCATAATTTTTTACATTCCTTCCTATTATTTATACTTACCCAATTTGATAATATAATATTTTATCAAAAGTAGCTAACAGAAACCATTTTAGGTGGGATTGCTATAATTTTAGGGAAAATTGACTTACAAATATCATTTGGATTCTTAGATTTGACATTATTGAGTAATATCAATATAATTAAAGAAAAACTAAAATTTTTAGTTGACTACTGTAACTTTAGAATAGTCAAATGGGGGAAATATGAAAAAAGTAAAAAAAATATGGCCTTTTGAACCAACAGATTTACTAGAAATAAATAATTACATATCAAACCGTTCAAAAGAAGGCCTCTCTCTAAAAAAAATTGGAGACTTGTTCGCTTACTATGAACAAGATACTCCTAATAAATACATCTATACTTTAGAATATATGGATAAAAAAGATAAAGATTATCGAAATGAATATATAATAAATAAAGAAAATGAAGGCTGGGAATATATATATTACTGTGATGAAACACTTATATTTCGGAAATTAAATACTTCTTCGCTTCAAAAAGAAGATAATACACTGCAAGATATTCCTGACTTTCTTGAAATAAATAAAAAAAATCTTGTTCATTCAACTCTAGAAGTCCTTACATTCATTATTTCCCTTATTATCGTAACAAAATACAAGGAATTATTTATTTTATTATTATCTGTAAAAACATCTGCCTTTATATATACTGCTATCCGATATTTATATTTTAATAAAAATAAAACTTATTTTAATGACTCTAGTTCCTATACTTACCTTTCCACATATCAGCTTAGAGATTTAGCATTTTTCAAATTTATATTTATAGCAATGTCAAATTTTATTTTCTTAGGTATATTTTATATAACATTTTTTAAATATAAAGCTTTCTTTTTGTCAAAAATTGTAATTCTATTTGTTGCCTTTATAGCTGTTGTAAAATTATATCAATGGTTTAAAGAGTCCAATCGAAGCTATTCAGATTCAATGACCCTTAGTAATAAACAAGGCCTTATATTTTCAAGTATGATAATTATTATAATTTCTGCAGTTTTATGCTCATTTTTTATAATAAGTGAAAACACTCCCAAAGTAGACCGGGTAAAAGATATTCCAGTTGCTATTCTTAAATCAAATGATGAAACTCATATTTCATATTATAACTACAGACACTGGACCTATAGATATTCAGAGGGCTCATCAGTATCTTCCGATAGCCCACTTTCCATGTATCCCATAGATCAGATAGCTAAATTTGATTTTGATATTAAAAATCCAATTTCAATAGGCTTTCCTACTACACCTGATTATTTTGAAATACGCTATTGGAGTGCCTCAGAATATTCAAAACTAAATAGTCTTGATAAAAATTATAAAACTCTAGACATTGAAAATAACAACTTTTTAATTCCTGAAAAAAATACCATATATTGCATATATGCCAAATGGAATGCTCAATACTATGATGGTTTTGGATATTATTTGTTTACCATATAATTACTGTTTTAAATTGGCTTAGGAGATGTATCATGATTTTAATTATTAGTGCAGCTATTACCTTGATTATTACAGGGATAGCTGGATATCTTGGAAAACTTAAGGTTAATAACTCAAAAGACTTTATAGTAGCTGGCAACAAGCTAGGTATAGTAGGCGTAACCAGTATGCTTATGGGTTCAATCATTGGAGGTGCCTCTACGGTCGGTACTGCTCAAATGGCATATACTCGTGGTTTTGCAGCCATATGGTTTATAACTGGACTTTCAGTTGCAAGTATAATATTAGGCCTCATTTACTCAAAACAAGTTGATAAAAAAGCTAATGAAACTCTACCTCAAATTATAGGAAATACTTATGGCAAAAAAACAAGAACTGCCTCAAGTATACTGTTGTCCTTAGGGATGTTCATTCACATAAACGGTCAAATAATTGCTTGTATGGCTCTTTTTACTGCAATTTTTGGACTAGGAACAGTTAAAACTGCATTTATCGTTATTTCTCTACTTGTAATATATGTGGTGTTTGGAGGTTTTTGGGGAGGCACCATGGTCGGCGCCGTTAAATCTGTACTGCTATATAGCACAAGTATTATTTGTGGAATAGTACTTATATTCAAATTAAACGGTATCAATGAAATAAAAACTTTTTTTGAGCCAGAACCATGGTTTAATTTATTTAGTGGAGGGGTATCTTCTGATCTTGGTTCTGCTGTCTCAACAGTGTTTGGTGTCCTTTCAACACAAACCTATTTTCAAGCTATTATGGCCGGTAAAAACAGTAGGGTTTCAAGATACAGTTCATATCTAGTAGCATTTTTAGTGTTTCCAGTAGGTATAGTTTGCACAATAATAGGGATGTATATGAGAATTCATCATCCAAATATAATCCCTAGTGAAGCATTTCCTTTATTTTTAACAACATATTTAAATCCTGTTCTTGGAGGCATATCTATAGCTACAGTACTAATTTCATCTATAGCTACAGGCGCTGGTCTCACCTTAGGTATAGCTACTATGTTTACTCGTGATATATATAAAGAGCTCTTAAATAAACAAGCTAATGATAAAACTCAACTTTTAGTTCTAAAATCAGTAATAATTCTAGTTGGAATAGTTACATTTTTTATAGTAATAAACAATGATGACTCCATGATACTTGATTGGGGCTTTGTCTCCATGATATTTAGAGCTACTCCGATATTTATTCCAGTTACAGCCGCAATGTTTTTTAAAAAAAATATAAATACAAGAGCTGGTTTTTATTCAGTAATAGCAGGTCCATTTGCTGCTGCGCTATGGATTTTTTTAGGACTAGAGAAGTTAAGCTCAATCTATATAGGGCTTGCCGTAAGTTTTGCAGTGCTGTTTATCATTTCTTTTAAAACAAAATCAACAAACACCTCCACTAAATTTGGGTCAAATTGAGTACCTGAATTATCAATTAATTCTTTTATTGCTCTTTCTTTTGAGTATGTTGGTTTATAAGGTCTTTCATGCGTCATCACATCATATGCTTCTATAATTGAAAATAGCCTTGCTATAAAAGGAATTTCTTCATATTTTAAACCTTGAGGATATCCACTTCCATCCCAATTTTCATGATGAGCAAGAATACCCTTTCCAATATGAGAAAGTTTTTTAGATGAACTTACTATTTTAAATCCAAGTTCTGGATGTTTTTTTATTTTCTGCCACTCTTCATAGTTTAATGTACCTTCTCTTAAAAGAAGTTCTTTTTCAAGCCCTACTTTCCCTATATCGTGTAGTTCTGCCAGTAAAACAAGTTCTTCAATATCATTTTCATCTAAATTAATGTGTTTCCCAAATTGTTTGCACATTATAATTAATCTATCATAATGCTCCTTACTCTCATATTTATTTTTATAAATATTATTTTTAATAGAATTTATTATCATATCATAATTATTTTCACTATCAGATACCTTATTATCATACATTCTATCTTCTGCTAACTTAAAAAGCCTGCTAAAACTATCATTAAAATCATCATATGCTGTTGCACAGCCTAAAGCAACCATAGGTTTTATAGGATTATCATTTGCAGACAATGTCCCATTTTTTATATTTTTCACAATATACCTACACTCGTTTTCATCTGTAAGTGGCATAAAAACTACGATTTCATCTCCACCTATTCTGCATGCATAGTGATTTTCTTTTATATTTCTTGTTATTATTTCAGATACATTAATTAGCATTTGGTCTCCAATCTCGTGACCAAATGTATCATTTGTAATTTTTAATGCATTTAAATCTGCTACAATAATTGAAAATGGCAAAT
>JBOFWC010000268.1:0-9732 GCA_051653405.1 Proteocatella sp.
CTTCATCTCCAACTACTACTGCTTTTTTAGCTAATGAAAATGATGGTGCCGCAATTTCTGGGGATATCTGCCCTGCCTCATCTACAATTAGTAAATCTATGTAATTATACATATAATAATTGTTTTTTTCATTTCCATTATAAGCCTGAAACTGCTTTGGTAGCATAAAAAAAGTCATAACCATACATGGAGATATCATTGCCAATCTATGGTACATAGCATTTAAAACATTCTCGAAGGTTTTTCCCTTCTGCTTATCACTTATTGGATTTTCTTCAATTAGCCATCTACTCTCATAATAATGAACCGCAAACCAAAATTCTGCATACCTAACTCTATCAAGTAAGTCATTTAGTTCACAAATATCAAATTTATTCCATATATTAATTTCTTTTTCCTTAGCTGGAAGTATCTGGTATTCGTTCAATTTATGAAAACTTTCTTTAAGCTCATTTAACATATTCTCTATTGTTATCTTTTTCTGTGTTAATTCTTCGATTTCATAAATAATTGAATTTTTACATTTATTCATTTCTACTATTTGAATATCATTTTCATTGATTTTCTCACGATACTTACATTCTATCTCCTCAATTTTCATGTCACGTTTTAAAAATTCCAATTCTTCATCTTGAATAAACGAGAATGACCATGATAATATCTTATTCATAAAATATGGCAAAAACTTCAGCAGTCTTACATGTAGTGGAAGACTATCGTATGCTATTCTCCATGCAATGCCTCTGTCTAGATATTTTTTACTTTCTGCCTTATTATTTTCTATACGCTCCAATAGAGCTAGCTTCTTATTCTCTTTTATATTAAGGCATTCCACTAAATTATTAACATATGCTTCATAGCTACTATTTTCAAGAATATGCTTAACTTTTTCAATCTTATGTAAACAATTCACTCTCCATGAATTTATTTCAGATAGTTTATTGTATAAAATATTATTGCAATTTAATAAATCATTTTCATTCGTTTTAAAATAACGCCCAAATTCTATTACAAATTTTTCTTTTGAACTTTCTCGGTTTTCTTTAGATTCAAGAGTTTCAATAAACTCCCCACCATTAACAGTAGTATATTGATAATTATTTTTTTGAGCTTCTTTGAATTTTCCCTTAGATGGAAAATATGTTGCAAAACTATTGGTTCCAGTAATCCACTTTTTTTCGAGATTTAATAAACCAATTTCATCAATTTTTCCAAATGAATCTATGATATTAGTTACTGCTTGATTATTTGTAGATGAAGCAACTATAATAGGTGCATCTTCTCTATTTAGTGCAGCGTTTACATACATATTTGCAACAATAGATTGTAACAAAGTAGTTTTTCCTGTTCCGGGTGGACCACTTACTGCTAAAATATCGCCTTCTGCTATTTCATTAAAATGATTTATTGCCTCACGCTGAGATGGTGATAATAAATACTCTCCACCCATTTGTCCAACATGCTCTTTCATTTTTTTGAAATTTGTATTTAGAATCAATTTCTTGGATGGTTCTATTTTTCCATTTGTCAATTTAGAATACAATCGGTTCTCTTCATTTTTTTGTAGGTGGTTGTACAGCTGTAAAATATGTGCAGTTGAATTTACTGTAGAATCCATAAACGCGTAATACTTACCATCTAACTTTATTTTTTCATTTTCGCAGTTAATGAACCCATCTTCAAACTTTGTTCCTGTAACAAACTCATACATTTTTACTGCATATTCAAAATATTTATTCCATGAATCAATTTGATTTCTTACATCCGTTGTTATTTCCATATATTGATCATATTTATCACTATGACCTATAGCTAATAGTGGTTCTTCCATTGGATATAAATATTCTCTTGGGATCCATGGCATTTTCCCATCGTTTGAAGGAACTAATTCCCCATAGTTATTAATGTTTGCTGGCAAAAAGAAAATGGATGTCATTTCATCTACATTGTTTTCTATTCTCGAACTTTCTGAAAACTCCGTTGATATAGTTTTCAAAGCTATAATGATGTTTTTTACTTCTGTCATAGGCTCATCTACAGTATTAATATCCTGATCATATTCCTTTTTCCACAAAAAATTAATGGCTGATTTACAAAGTTTTCCTTCTATTAATTCATCTAACGTAACTGAACAAAATTCATCATTTTTATATTCGATTGTCCCCTGTGAACTTGCTGCTACTGCATTCCTAAAATATTTAGTAATTTCAAGCATTTATTTCTCCTTATTTTAAACCCTTTTTTTAATTCATTTTGTATATTATCACTTAATAAGTTTAACACATTGATTAAAATTTAACTAGGCGGAAATAGTAATATTTATATTTAATAATATTCTCTTTTGCATAAAAAAACCAAATCCTAATGGAAATGGTGTTTTTGTTCTAAACTTTATATTGAATTTATATTTAAAATATAGCTTGAATTTTTCCTATTTGGCTTTTTATCTCAAGACTTTCACTATATTTTATTTTTACAATTTAAAAATATATATGTTCCATTGGGTATTTAGATTGCATCATACTTCTCAACTCATCAAAACTTGTACTTATTAGACTTTTTCCACCACTATCTGTTTTTAAATATTTTATATAATCTTGTAAATTATGAAATGCTTCCTTATTTACATTTGTTTTTTTTTCAAAAAAATTTTTTAAAGCTGTATTTACTGATTTAATCTCAAACGCTTTCACCTGTGAACTTGGATCTTTTTCTAATTTTTCATACAAATTTTTAAACATCCCATTCATTGGCTTTGGACTATCAATATGCAAAAACATTAAGGAATGTGTAAATAAAATCAAATTTCTTAATTCCCCATTTGCTATATTCAATTCAACTATCTTTGATTTTTCTCTTCTTTTTGTCTTTTCTTTTTCTAAAGTACCTTTATTTTCTTCTAAAAATATACTTCTTTTTTTAGGAATACTTTTATTCCATGATACTAGCATTTTTCGTCCAACACTCTCCGAAAAAACTGGATAATATTTTAAACCATTTGTTTTATCAGAAACACAAAACATTATAAAAGAATTTTCTATGCATCGATTACCTGTCGCATAACTCCTTATACTCTTTCCTGGTAATAATTCTTCAAAAGCTTCTACTTCAACTTCAAAATCTGCTGCCATCTTTTTTCGATTACACTCGTTTCTACAATACTTTATTTTAAAATATTCAATCTGATTTTCATTAGCATCCTTCAATACTATATCTCCTTTCTATACTCAATCATGGTAAATTTTATACAAAAATTGTTAGTTTCCATATTTATATCTTATAATATGTGTCTCACAAGAATCAGACTCAAACGCTTTAATAATCTGATGTTAACATCGTTTTTACAGTGCCTTGAGTAGACAATAATGATGTCGTGGGGAGCTGGTAATGCCTTGGCGGAAGAATATCTATTTAGAAATAGTCAAATAATTAACCATCATAACTTTTCAACATTTGCACTAATTACTCAAGTTCTACATCTTGAAAAAATTTATTAAATATTATTTTTGTTAACTACTGCCTCATATGATAAAGATCTATTTGCTTCTGTAATTATACTTATAGTTTCTCTAACAAGTTTAATATAATCATCTTTACCAAGTATATCCCACATAATGTTGTGTCCTGTATATTTACTAATATCATTATGTTTTACATATTCAATAAATTTAGGGTGTTGTACTAACAATTTCATATTTTCTTCATTTGTTCTCTTAATAGCATCTTCTTCTATTTTAACACTGTCATCTTTTAATTTTGTAAAATATATACACTGGTCAAAATCAGGTTTTTTCAAATATTCTAATTTATTATCTTGCACAGTGTGACTTGATGATATATGTATTTTTATGGAGAATAAATCGGAACCCATACTCACTGGTAGATTTGTTGCACTAGCATCATTTTTTAAATCATATACTTCGCTTTTATAATATAGATTTAAAATAAACAAAGCCCCCATTATATCAAATAAGTATTTTATACTACCATATTCTAAAGAATTACTTCTATCATGCTTTAAATTTTGATATGCATTATTCCAAGAGAAAGTTTTTTCAGTGCTTTTTAATGTTTTTGTTTCATTTTTAATAAACGGCAGAAACTCCTTATCTGATTGAAAACAATTAAAATAACTTATAATTATAACTTTTTCCTATATCATTAAGACCAAAAATAATGTTTCTATTTGATAAATCTATATTCAGATCTTCAAAGTTTCTAAAATTCTTTATAATAATATGTTTTAGTTCCATTATGTTTCCCTCCAAACAGTTAATCGCCCAAATATTGAATTGCAAGTGAAACCAATGATAGACAACGCTTATAGAAATAATCATAATGCCTATTGTCTTCTATATCTATTTTGTTAATTTCATGATGACGAATTCTAAAGTTATTTCCTATAGCAGTAAGTTCAAAAAATTCTTTTTCAAATAGATCAATATATGATTTTTTACCGCTAGCAATATCATTGATAATTTTATTTGTAGACTTCTTTTTATCTAAAGTAGGAAAATAATATGTCTTTAACCTTTCAAAAGCGTCCCAAAGCTTTTCAACAGCAATTTTGACATTACCATCATCATAATATTTTGTCGCTTCTTGAATTAACTCTTTTAGACCAGTTTCTTGTATTGGTGCTATCATAACACTTTCTAATTGACTATTAAATAAGCTTTCAATTTTACCGTTGCTAAGCTTTAAATCAATATTATTTAGCCTTAATATTGCATTAACTTGCACTTCAAAATCAGAGTCCGAATTATATTTCTCAAAAAATTCTATCATATCTATTACACAATACGGGGAACTATGGAGCACAAAGTCTTCTAAGTTAGAAGTTTCTAGGTACTGTTTTTTTTCATTATAGCATTTAGGTATATAAAACTGACGAATATTATTAAAAACTTCTTCACTAGTTGTAATATCATAATTCCAACCAGTTTCATTTGTTTCTCGATAAGTATTATTGTATTTTTCTAATAACTGATAGATTTGATTCCTTGCAATCATTTTAATAGATATTTTTTTATCTTTTAAACCTTTTTGATTACGCAGTGAGTATGGTATAAATAGTTTGTTATCTTCAGGCTTAAAAACTCTCCACCCATAAATATCACGGTTAGATATCTTTTTTGCAGCATAAATTTCATATCCGTCATTTTGTAATAATTTATTAATCTCGTCAAGAAATTCTTTCCAATAACCTTTTTCATGCCTAACAGCAGGATGAAATATCTCACATATAAATTTCAAGTATTTTTCATCACTTCCGTCTTTTAATTCAAAGCGCTCATCTTCGAAAACCCAGCAAAAAGGATAGTCGTCATTATTTACTGTGTGTTGCCAAATATCACCTTTTGCGTCTGAAAATCTCGAATCTAAACTAGGCATAATATTTAAATTATATAATCTTCCCAAAAATTCAATTTCTTCAAGTCGTCCATAATAGCAATATGTAGCTTTTTCTGTTTCAAACAATATGTCTATATCACGTTCAAGTCCATTTTGAAATAAATCAAGGATATCACGTTTGGTTATTTCACTAATTCGCTCCAATGCTTTAAATACATCTCCTCTCATGAGTATCCCAAAGAAAACTAACCAGCGTTATACTACTACCTACAGCAAGTTTGGCATGGCGTTCTTCAAGACCTTTGTAAGTTGCACTTTTACCATGTCCACTACCATACGGATTACGAAGTGCAGCCAAGTTTGCAGCTATCGCACGTAAGTTCCCCAAAATAGCTTTCATCTCATTAGCTGCCAGTGCTGTATCCGGTATATCTTTAGGCATAAGTTTAAGAAGCTTAACTGTTTCACCAGTCAACTGTCCTACATCCCAGTTCTTGTCCCATTCAATTTTATTTTCATCTAGGATTGTTTTACAACAGCTTTCAACCAGTTCCTTAGCTTTTCCAATTGCTTCTGTTGGATTTTCAGACTGCATTTTTAACATTAAATCAATTTGTGCAGAAAGATATTCACTTGAGAATTTTTCTTTCAAATTCGCTGCAACAGGGGCAAGCGGACTTTTATTATACAAGAGACGTTCCATTATATCTTTACATCGCTTATATGCTTTTGAATAGTCATCATCATTTTCAATTTCATATTCATAATGTGCTTCATAATATTCTAATAAGTCTTTTAATAATTTTATAATATCCTCTTCTGCTGCTTCACTAATATAAGCCATTAAAGATTTACCTTTAGATTTTTTGTAAGTTTCGCACAACGCAATGCCAACACTTTCTAATGTAAACACATCAAAATCATTTGTAGAAAAATTTAATACATAGCCACCTCTGTTAAACAACTTCATAAAAATCCCTTTTTCAATTTGAGTAATTTTTGACATATCTTAAATCCTCCTAATCCAGATAATGATTCAACAATATATTCTATATACCAATCACTATATATCATGCGTTTTCAATAAAATCTTCTGCTTGATTATAATTATATTATAAAATATGATTTTTTAAATATAAAATAAAAAATGCTAAATTAGCTAAACGACTGGGGAACAGATTATTCAGCATATAACCCCCTACGCTACTTTATTTAAGTAAACCATGAATCGAAATTTGTCTGTATTTATAGCACTTCAACCTTTATTGAAAATTTATTTTTTACAAATTCATTATCATATAATATGGTCTACTAACCAATCTGCTCTTTTCTAGATAACGGTTTCACTTGCAATACTAAAGTTTCTTTAGGAACCCCATTGTATAGACACTCCTGTGACAAAAATTTATTAAAATCATCATAATAAATTTCTATTTTTTCTTCGCGTTTATTGTAAATATCCAAAAAGATAAACCTCACTTCCCCTTTTTCAGATAATGAAATCCCAATATTCCCATGCACTAAAGCATTTCTCATTCTCTCAATAATATAATGTTGCAACTCATCCTTTAGTATATTGTTATTTTCAACATATTTATCCAATAATTCTTTTTCATAAATAAAATTTGAAACATCTACATCATCATACTTAAACTCCACATAATCATCGTCTTCTATTCTTAATACAAAGTTCATAGCTTTGAGATACATAAATCCTATATCAAATGCAAACCGGGAATTTTCGTCTTCCTTTAACTCTAATAATGCATTTTCAAATTCTTTATTATAAATTTCTAATTTCGAATCTTCAAAAATATTTCTAATCACACTACACTGGTATAATACATCATTAAGTTTAGAAATATGAATTAAAAAATTAGATAATTCTGTTTCGAAATCAAAGAACGTTTTTAACATATATGCATATTCATTTCTATCTACAATCTTCATTCTATTTGCTAAATTTCTGTAACTACTAATATTTGATATTTTTCTTATAGAAATTTCATTAATGTTAAGTTCATCTCTATGGTTTTCTAAAAAATTAAATATATTTCGAGAACTTCTAACTATAGATGCTAGTTCACTCATCAAACTACCATTGTACCCATTATACTTTTCCATATTATTGTTTTTATAAGTTATTTCATAATAATTAATATTTTTAGTTTTTCTTCCTCTTTCAAAAGAATAGTATGAAAAAAAAGTATTTTTGAATAATATTCCATAACTATAATTACTAAAAAAAACATGAATAAATTCGTGCAAAATAGGTTCAAAAACAATACCAGAATCTTTTCGTACACCATTATGCTTATTATATAAAAAATAATAAAGCATCATACCACTTTTCTCTTGTGACATAAAGTGCCCATATTGCATATGCGCCATTGCATTTCTTATTGTTGCAACCTGATCCCATGGTGATTTTTTTTTCCCTTCCAGAGAATAGTAAAGATGTTCACCTTCAATAGCTGAAGTAATTTTTTCATTTTTAATAAATTCAAAATAGTTATGTAGCTCATTATGTTTTTTTACTTCATTGAAAAAACCTTTGTAATCATAACTGTTTTTATAATAAATATTTAATTTTTCTTTATTTAAAAGCAACAAACAACTATCCAAATATACTCTGAATCTTCCATAATCAAAACCATCATAAGTCACAAGTTTTTTCTCTTTCAATTTACTAATTATATTTTCAATATCAATTCTATTTTCATACATTTTTTGGTATTCTTTTATTAAAATTAAATTGTTATATAAATAATTTTGCATAATATAATCCTTTATATAAATTTCCTATCTTTTACAATTTTTTCTTTGTGACATAGTTACTATATCCACAATTAACACTTATATTCTATATAAATACCATCAATCGTCTCTATGAAAATATTTCAAAGCGATGCACACACAAACTAGCCATACTATATTTTAGAAATTATCACCGCTGATACAGTAACTCCTTGTAATTCTTATTTCAACAAAAGCCAATCAAAACACCCGTTATATTTTCTACATCATTGTATTTATTTTAAAAAAGTTCTCTTTTTTTACGACTTTGCTGAAAAATCAATATTCTTAAACGCTTCACATTATTGATAATATATAATTTGTTATGATGACCCACGCCATTTTTGTATACTATAAGAAACTATAATATCCTTTAAATAAACTACAAACCTATAATATTCGAAAATACAATATATTGTTTCAAATCACTCAAATCCCATACTTATTCTTTAAAAAAAATACATCTTTATTATTATTTAACAATGTCAAGCTTCCTAAAATTTTATTTTCAGTCTCTGGAGACCAATATATCTTCAACTTCTTTCTTGCCCTTGTAATTGCAGTATAAAAAATGTTATGTGAAATACGTTCTTCTGTTTCATTTGTTATAACTATTTTCACTGAATTATATTCTAACCCTTGAGCTTTATGAATTGAAATGGCATATGCAATTTGAAATGGAACCACTACATCTGAAGAATCATCATCTTCATCTGTACTTCTATATTTGTTAACGCTGAATCGTATTATTGAATTATTATTAGAAGATTGTCCTATTAATTCAAAGTCATATTCACATGCATCTAATTCATTTATTGAAATTTCAAGCTCAATATCAAACCAAATTCGGTATTCTTCTACATCAATTTTAGTAATGTATCCTTTCATATTATTATAAATTAGAGGAGTAAACCTTTCTGTTTCATTAAATAAAATTGGATCCCCAACTTTATAAATATTTGTACTCCACTCTATTGCTCGATTTAAGTTATTATTTTGTAAAAATCGATTTATATTGTTAATACCATAAAGGCCATCATAGTTTAAACATAAAATAATCTCATCTTTTTCAGTATTATCAAATATTGATTCATCAAGATTAGTTGAATAATTATTTTTTACCAAAGGTTCTAGAATTGCTACATCAATATTACGTACCCTATCCCAAACTAATAGTAAATTATGATCTGTACTTCTATAGGGTTGTGTAAGTTCAAAAATAGCTTTACTAGGAATAAATGACTTTGCAATACTAAACCAGTTTCCAAAAGAAATTGATTCAATTTGAAATATATCTCCTACCAAAATGAGAAGTTTAAAATTCGACTTTTCTAAAACTCTTCTCATATCTGAATTCCCAAGTGTGCTACATTCGTCAATTACCAGGATATCGCAATCTGCAGTAACACTTCTATTAGATATAAAACTTGCAACCGTATTAAAAGCGGAAGTTGTCAAGTAAGTTGGCACTTCCTTTTAATTTTTTATGAACTTTTATTTAATTCATCTAAGTCATACTCTCTTTTTTCTAAACGCTCAGGATTAAGCCAAACTTCTTTTTCAAAGTCCCATTTCCTAATA
>JBOFWC010000269.1:0-5797 GCA_051653405.1 Proteocatella sp.
ACAAATTAAAAATAGATATAAGGGATATTATCAAAGATTTGTGCAAATACAAAGGCGTTGAGATAATCGAGGGTCACTTGATGCCAGACCATGTACACTTGTTGTTGGCGATACCGCCAAAATATAGTGTAGCAAATAGCTCATAATATTCTTGTACATTGGCGTAATATATTTCCAGATCAGATATCTGACAAATAACATGTTCGGTAGTATAATTAAATATGACAAAATATTCAAAGTTATGAGGAGCGTGTGAATTGTGGATATTAAGATTAGAAATTGTAATAATATTGATCAAGGGACGTTCAGCATTGAAGAAGGTAAGTTGAATATAAAATATGCTATTAATGGCACGGGGAAATCTACATTGGCAAAAGCAATAAGATTTAAAGAAAGTGACCAGTTGGCAGAGTTAAGGCCATTTAAATATTCGGAAGATAAAGATCCTAAACATGATCCAGAAGTGATAATAGATAGGGATTTCAAGAAAATAGCAGTATTTGATGAAGAGTATGTTAATAAATGGACTTTTAAAAAAGATGAGTTATTGGAAAATAGTTTTGAGATTTTCGTGAAAAGCGCAGATTATGATGAACATATGCTTAAGATAAACCATATGCTGGAAGATATTACAAATTATTTTCGAACGGATCCTGAGGTGGAGAACTTAATTAGGGATTTGGAAAAATTCATTAATAGTTTCGGCAAAGCAGTTAGATCGGGAATTTCAAAATCCAGCCCATTATTGAAAAGTTTGGGCAATGGAAATAAAGTCGAGGATATTCCCGAGGAATTGGAATCATATGCCCCCTATTTGAAAAGAAATATGACTAGTGTAAAATGGTTGCAATGGCAGACTCAAGGTAAAGAGTATTTGGCAATAAAAGAGGGGCAATGCCCATATTGTGTAGCGGGTGTGACAGAATTACAGAAACAAAAAATTTTAAAAGTAGCAGATACTTATGATGAGAAGTATTTAAAATTTTTGACTGGAATAATCGAAGTTTTTGAATCACTAAAAGATTATTTTACAGAAAAAACACAAAAGGCTGTAAAAGGAATTATAATTAACACATCGGGGATACCAGAAGATCAAATAAAATATTTATTGTCGCTTAAACAGATAGCAGAGAGGTTGGTAAAGAAATTATTTGATTTGAAAAACTTGGGATTTGCGACGTTGAAAAATGTAGATGAAATCGCAGAAGAGTTGCAAAATAAAAAAATTGATTTACAGTATTATGATGGCCTGGATTCCGAATACACAAAAAGCAAAATAAAAGTCATAAATGATTCGTTAGAAAAAGTTATAGAAAAAGCTGGATTTTTAAAAGGAGAAGTTGAGAAGCAAAAACGATGTATAGCAAAAACTATTGAGAAATCTGTAACGGATATTAATAGTTTCTTAGAAACTGCTGGATACAGTTATACTGTTGGAATAGAGAATAACGGTGATGAGAATTATAGACTGATTTTGAAATTTGCTGATAATGAAAATAATATTACAGAAGTAAAGCAACATTTAAGTTATGGAGAACGGAATGCGTTTGCGTTGGTTCTGTTTATGCATCAAGCATTGAGTGATGAAGCTGATTTTGTTATATTGGATGATCCAATATCTTCTTTTGATGGAAATAAAAAATATGCTATATTGAATCGATTGTTTAGAGGAAAAGAGTCATTTCAAGAAAAAACAGTACTCATGTTGACGCATGATTTTGAACCTGTAATAGATGTCATTCATACTTTGAGTCAGTTGTTTCAGCCAAATCCTGTTGCCGGATTTTTAGCGAATATTGATGGTGAAATCAAAGAACAAATAATAAGAAAAGCCGATATACAATCGTATATTGAAATTTGTCGTGAAAATATGGCTCAGTCTGATCATAATATACATAAGCTGATTTATTTAAGACGGTTATTGGAGATAACAGGGCAAAAAGGTGCTGCGTGGCAGGTGACATCTAATATTTTTCACAAAAGGAATCTTGTGGATTGGACTTGGTCAGAAAATAATCAAACGCGACCGATATCTGATACTGAATTGGCGGCTGGTAAAGAAGAGATTGAAAAATTTGTATTATCCAGTTTTGATTATGAGACTTTGAATCAAGAAATACAAAATGATGAAAATTTAATTGCGATTTATGAAGCTTGCAAATGTGGATATGAAAAAGTACAAATTTATAGGTTAATATTTGAAGGTAAATTGGAATCAGGAAGTGTGTTAAAAAAATATGTCGATAAGACATTTCATGTTCAAAATGACTATTTATATCAATTAAATCCGAGAAAGTATAAAATTGTGCCACAATATATTCTTGGATTTTGTGATGAGGAAATCAAGAAGCTTATAAACTGAATTAAATTAAGATATATAAGTATCATGTAAGAAGACAGAAAAAATGTATTTCTAATTGTGACAGTATAAGTAGTGATGTAAAAATTTAAGCAAAAACAGGACGGATTTTGCGGGTAAAGCGCAGAAAAAACTATGCAAAGCAGTATCAAGATATGAAAATGTAGACGGTATAAGTGCAGGAAATGCAAGGCTTTGCGGCGTTATGGGGATTTATGTAAATGCCATAAGCAGACTCGAAATCAAGTGTTCTGTAAGGGAACACGAGTTCGGATACTGCCATCCTTGCCAGTAGTAAAGGGTCTGGAACTTTGGTAAAAACCCAATTTTCATATCCCACCAAAATACCTAAAACGTGATTTTCACAAATGATTAAAAATACGAAGATGATGAATAAAATGATATAAAATATTTAATATAGAAGCTCCTTGAACGGCGCTTTTTGACTGATTATTTTATATTTGTAGCCGATCCATTTTAAAGTTTCCTAAGTAAGATTAATTCTTTAATGGGAGTAATCAAATGAAAGATAAATTAGATAGTTATATCGGTTGCCAAAATTAGTGATGGAGGAGTGTTGTGGCATGAGACCATTGGCTCAAATATTAGATGAATTTCTGACAGCATGCCTAGTTGCAGAAGATGCTCAAAATCGTGGTGATTCCAAGACATATAATAAGCAGTACCGAATAAAGATGAAAATTCGTTCTGACCTAAAATCTAATCCCACTTATGGTCTTGATAAGCTTTTGCCGTTTCTTGAACACGAAAATGACTACGTTCGACTTGCAGCGGCAGCTCATGTAATGTGTATCGCTGCCCCCAAAGCTAGAAAGGTACTTGAAGAATTATCAAAGAAACGGGGTATTGACGCTTTTAATGCGTCGATGTTTTTATCAGAGTGGGATAAAGGGAATATATCAAATTTATGCTAGTTCGTGCCTACAAATAGCCCCTAGTTTATGCTGGCACTATTTTTGTGGTTTGCAAGCATCGTGAAATCAGCAATTATTACGAACAAAGCCTGGATGTGAGCTTAATGTGGGACGAGTATTTGAAGCTATTAAAGTTTTATCCGAATTCATATGAAGATTTAAACTGCGGAGGTCTAGTTGAAGACTACTACACCGAAACAATATTTTAAGTAGAAATTCCTGAAGCGCAAAAATTGAGGAAGAATCATGGATCGGCTACACTAAGTTGGACAGAAAAATAAGGGCTTGTAAAATAAACATATCAAGTTAAGGAGTGAATATTTACAATGTCCAAACAAGTGCGCTGAACGTTTACAACAGAATTCAAAAAACAGATGGTCCAACTTTATGAAAACGGAAAATCCAGAGCTGCAATCGTAGCAGAATATGACCTTACCCCCTCTGCTTTAGATCGTTGGATTAAGCAAGCTCAGACCTCGGGATCTTTTAAGGAAAAAGACAATCGCTCAACGGAAGAAAATGAACTCATTGCCTTACGAAAAGAACTTCAACGTCTCAAGATGGAAAATGACATTTTAAAGCAAGCCGCGCTGATCATGGAACGAAAGTAGCTATCATAAAAAATAACGGTGATAAATACTCGGTATCAGCAATGTGTGAGGTCCTGCAAATCGCAAGAAGTACTTTCTATTACGAAGCTAAGGAACAAACGAAAGATGACGAACTAACCCAAGCCATTATGAACATTTTTCGCAAGAATCGAAAAGCCTACGGAACTAGAAAAATCAAGGTTAAGCTCCACGAGCAAGCTTCCTCGTATCTAGCCGTCGCATAGGGCGCATTATGCATCAGCAGGGATTGATCTCTACCTATACTATAGCTCAATATAAGCCCCATAAAACAGCTTGTAACGAAGCAACGACGGTGAATGTCCTGAATCGCCAGTTTGAGCAAACACAAGCCAAACGGTTTGTTGTCAGCGATCTTAACCTATGTGAAGGTTAAAAACAAGTGGCATTATATTTGCGTACTTCTCGACCTGTTTAATAGAAAAATCATCGGTTATAGTGCAGGCCCAAACAAGGATGCTACATTGGTCTCTCGTGCTTTTGCCACGGTTCAAGGTGATTTGCGACAACTGCAGTGGTTTCATACCTATCGTGGTAGTGAATTCAAAAACGAAAAAATCAATGATCTTCTGGAGACCTTTGAGATCGGCCGTTCTCTCAGCAGGAAAGGCTGTCCATATGATAATGCAGTAGCTGAGGCCACTTACAAAATCAGGAAAACGGAGTTCATTCACCAGATGAAATTTCATAGTCTGTACCATCTAGAGTTGCAATTATACGATTATGTCAATTGGTTTAATAATCATCGGATTCACGGAACGCTAGGGTACTTAACCCCAATTTAATTTCGCAATCAAGCCCTTAAAAAAGTTGTCTGATTTCTGTTGACAATCCAGGATAACTATTTAATAAAAAGGAGCGGGAATTTTTGATATTTAAAGATCTTGATCAATATAAATATCTTTTTTTGGAGACTATTCATTGTACAGATGGAAATGAGCTAACTATTTGTTTGAAGGGGGGAAAAGTAAGTGAAGAAATAGAGCCCCTCGTTTTGAATGGTGTTAATATTGATGATACTAGGCTCATATTAGAGGATAATTCTATTCTTATAAGGGTGTTTTTTCCTTCCTATGTCGCTTACAATGTTCGGTGGGAAACATATACTGTTCGAAGTGATTATGATGAATTTACGGGACGGACAGTTAGAGCGTATCTTAAATCACGTTATCTAGAATATGTGAAAGGTGATACCATCGCTTCAGATGAGTGGCCGGGGAAATTAAAGCACTTTGGGATTTGTTGTGGATGGGAGATTATTGATATTGTTTCAACTGATGAACCAAAGGTTCAAATCATTAACAATACATAATATATCAAAAATCCCACTTTTTACGGTAAAAAGAAAACACCATCTTATGAAAGAACTGAGTTTAGAAGAATTGTGGCAGCTTTATCCCATTGTTCTTAAAGAGCATAATCCTAAATATCAGTCATGGTATAACGAGGAAGAACGGCGGCTACGCCACCTCTTACCTGCTTATGATATTTGTCGCATCCATCATATCGGCAGCACGTCTGTTAAAGGACTTATTGCGAAACCAACCATTGATATTCTGTTGGAATTGCATAAAAACTACGCTGTAAATGAGATTGCGCAGCTGCTACAGGCTGATGATTGGATTTTGATGCAAAGAGACGATAAGCAAAGAACGCTTGATTTAGGGAAAGGGTATACCATCTTCATGTGAAACCCCTCGGGGATTGGGATGAGCTCTATTTTAGGGATTATTTGCGACAATATCCTGCTGTCGCTCGCCAATATGAGGCGTTGAAGTTGGAGCTAAAAGAGAAATTTGAACATAATCGTGATGCCTATACTTATGCAAAAACAGAGTTTGTTAAAGAACAATCACAGAAGGCCAAAGTGGAAT
>JBOFWC010000270.1:0-5113 GCA_051653405.1 Proteocatella sp.
GAAATAGTGGAGAGAGTTGCAATAGAGATGATTCCTACAGCGCACGACGAGTTTTATCTTAAAACTAAAAAAGAAAAAATGGGACATATTATGGAGTTTGAAAAATAGTAGTGTAAAATTGATTAATAGAATAGGAGAAGAATAATGAAAACATTTGAAGGAAATTTAATAGCTAAGGATATAAAGGTAGGGATAATCGTAGGAAGATTTAATGAGTTTATAGGTTCAAAACTTCTGTCAGGCGCACTTGATGGACTTGTAAGACATGATGTGAAAGAAGATGATATAGATGTAGCGTGGGTGCCAGGAGCTTTTGAAATGCCGCTTATTGCATCTAAGATGGCAAAGTCAGGGAAATATGATGCGGTGATATGTCTTGGAGCAGTTATAAGAGGCGCTACAACTCACTATGACTATGTGTGTAGTGAAGTTTCAAAAGGAATTGCAAATGTATCTCTTAATTCAGATATCCCAGTTATGTTTGGAATACTTACTACAGAAAATATAGAACAGGCTATAGAAAGAGCGGGGACAAAAGCAGGAAATAAAGGATATGACTGTGCAGTGGGTGCTATAGAGATGGTAAATCTTATAAGGAATATAGAAGCGTAATAATATGAATAAAAATATAATATTTGACTATGATGGTACGCTTCATGAGAGCATAGTGATATACGCGCCAGCATTTAGAAAAGCATATCAGTATCTAGTGGAGCATAAGCTTGCAGAGGATAGGGACTATTCAGATGAAGAGATTTCAAAGTGGCTGGGATATAGCAGTAAGGATATGTGGAATTCTTTTATGCCGAATATTACGGCCGAAATAAAGGAACATTGCAGCAGTATTATTGGAAGTAGTATGCTCACCTATATAAAGGAAGGAAAAGCAAAATTATATGAAGGCTCACTAGAAACTTTACAGTATTTAAAGCAAAATGGATATGTACTGATATTTCTTAGCAACTGTAAGATATCGTATATGGAGGCACATATAGAGCTCTTTAGTTTAGATAAGTATTTCGATAGATTTTACTGTACGGAGCAATATAATTTTATACCTAAATATGAAATTTTTGAGCATATAAAGCTTGAAAACGAAGGAGAATTTATAGTTGTAGGTGATAGATTTCAAGATATTGAGATAGCAGAAAAGCATAATTTAAAATCCATAGGGTGTAGTTATGGGTATGGAGATGAAACTGAGATTGAAAAAGCAAAGTGGAAGATAGCTGATATTAGAGAAATAAAAAAAATACTGGATTTAGGCAGAGCCTAAATTCCAGTATAATCTGAAGGCAGTGTAAACATATCTTCGGTTACATCTGCTGAAAATTCAACAATATTCATAACTGTACTTTCTATAGGATTATCATTTTTTATTGCAAAAAGTTCATCCTTATAGAAATAGTATTTAAGTGTACCTATGTCGTATTTATATTCGTCATAGGTCATTTCTTTTCCATAAAGCACTTCGTTTCCGCTTCCAGTATATTCTAGAGAGGAACCGTTGATTACAGAAGTTTCCTTATTTGACATTGTACCAGATATATACGATTTTGAAGCATCGTCAATCATATATGACTGATCACCTAGTGTCAGCACATGAATTTTAGAGCCTTCTGCCTCAGCGATCCAAAGTAAATTCGGACCATCTACAGCTATTGTTACATTTGAACGAACATCTTGAGGGTCTAAATCCAATCTTCCTTCATATTTAAGAAGGTATTTTCCACTTTTAAATAGTTCATTATAGGGATATGATGCGAGTGTAGTTACGTCAACTGTTGCAGGGTCAATAACTTCCTCCTCTTTTTCTTTATCTTTATCACCAAAATTTGTTACCTTTGAAAGTGCTTCGCTTATAAAATTATCTTTCATTCCAATTCCTACAAACAGACCTACACCTAATATCAAAACCAACCCTAAAATTAAGATGATTTTTTTCTTCATTTAATATTCTCCTTGAGATTCTAGTTCTAACAAAATAAAATAAATTTAATTTAGTAACATTATACCATATAGTGTTATCAAGGTAAATAAAAGATAAAAAAAAGTCAAAAAAAAGCCATATATTAAAAGTTTCACGATGTTTCAAGGCTTAGGAGCATTGACCAAAGTGGCAATGAATGTTAAAATCAAAGTAAGATTACAAGTAGGGAGCTGAGGCAACTCGGCTGAGATAGAGATTGATTGCATCTCTGACCTGTAACCTGATCCAGGTAATGCTGGCGTAGGATAATAAAAGAATTTCTGCGCTGAGATATCTCGGCGTTTTTTTATGTATTTTTTTAGCTAAAGGAGAATAAAATGAATGAATTTGAAGCAAGTATAGCAATACAAGTGCTTCCTGAAGTTCAGGGAGAGGAATTAATAAGCGTTGTGGATAAGGTTATAGAGTACATAAAATCCACAGGGCTTAACACTTATGTAGGCCCATTTGAAACGACTGTGGAGGGGCCATTTGAGAAACTAATGGAGATTATAAAGCAGTCCCAGCTTATATGTATAAGCGAAGGGGCGCCAAGCGTAATGTCCTATGTAAAAATAGCGTTTAATCCGAATTCAGGGGTGTGGTCCATTGATAAAAAAGTTAAAAAACATCACGAATAGTATACATTCATTAACATTTGTCGGGATTATACTTATATTATGGTGGGGGATAACCTTTTTTGAGCTTGTTCCAAAGTTTATGCTTCCTTCACCTCAAGCGGTAGCATCATCGCTTTATAGCGAATTTTTTATACTGTTAGAGCACTCTAAAATATCACTTACAGAAGCGTTTATAGGGCTATTATTAAGTGTGTTTTCAGGGGTTATTATGGCTGTAGCGATGGATGAATCAGAGTTTTGGAAAAAAACGCTGTATCCAGTAATAATTCTTACGCAAACGGTACCAGCAATTGCAATGGCTCCGCTACTTGTACTTTGGATGGGGTATGGAATGGCGCCCAAAATAGCACTCATATTTATAACCTGCTTTTTCCCGATAGTAGTAAATACCTTAAGTGGATTAATGGCTGTGGATAAGGATATAATTAGATTATTTAAATCCATGGGAGCAGGAAGACTTAAAATTTTATTTTGGGTCAAACTTCCATCTTCACTTGAAAGTTTTTTTGCAGGGCTTAAACTTGCGGTATCTTATGCGATTGTAGGAGCCGTAATAGCAGAGTGGCTTGGAGGAAATAGCGGACTTGGCGTATATATGACTAGAGTTAGAAAATCATATGCGTTCGATAAAATGTTTGCAGTGATTATATTTATAAGCATTTTAAGTTTAATATTGATAAAGCTAGTGGATATGTTACAAAAAAAATCCATGCCTTGGAAAAATGTAACGAAATAAAAAACATAATTATAGTAATTTTAGGAGGAAAAATGAAAAGAAAAATTTTAAGCTTAGTTATGTCGGCAATGCTGGTAATTTCTTTAGTAGGCTGTCAGTCAAATCAAGCTTCTAACGAAGGAGAAGCTTCAAAGGAGCTTCAGAAGATAAGTTTTGTACTCGATTGGACACCAAATACAAACCATACAGGAATTTATACGGCGTTAGAAAAAGGCTATTATAAGGAAGCAGGCCTTGATGTTGAGATAATTCAGCCCCCAGAAGATGGAGCGCTGGGAGCTCTTGGAAGCGGAAATGCTCAGTTTGGAGTAGATTTTCAAGAGTCACTTGCCGTAGCGCTTACTTCAGAAAATCCTATTCCTGTAACCGCAGTAGCAGCGATTATAGATCATAATACTTCAGGGATAATATCGCTGAAAGAAAAGGGGATAGATGATTTTTCTAAGCTAGAGGGAAAAACTTATGCAACTTGGGACATGCCATCTGAAAAAGCTATATTAAAACAGGTTATGACAGATGCAGGCGCAACTTACGATAAACTTAATATGGTTCCAAACTCAGGAGCAGATGCACTTTCACTTATGCAGACAGATGTGGATGCGCTATGGGTGTATGAAGGCTGGGATGTAATGATGGCGCAGCTTGAGGGGATTGAGTACAATTATCTTCCATTTGCAGAAAAATCACCAGTGTTAGATTTTTATACGCCAGTTATTGTAGCTAATAACGAGTTTTTAGAAACTAACCCAGAATCAGCAAAGGCATTTATGCAAGCTACAGCTAAAGGATATGAATTTGCAATAGAAAATCCAAGTGAAGCGGCAGATATATTAGTAAAACATGTACCAGAGCTTTCTAAGGAGCTTGTACAAAAAAGTCAGGAATTTTTGTCAGCTCAATACAAGGCTGAGAAAACTCAGTGGGGGATTATAGATGAGTCAAGATGGAGTGCATTCTATGATTGGATGTATGATCAGAAGCTTATCCCAGAGAAACTTGGAAATAAAGGCTTCACTAATGAATTTTTACAGTAGGAGATAAATATGGCTTTTTTTGAAGCACACAATATAAGCAAAACTTATCAAAATGAAGCAATAATAGAAAATATAACTGTAAGTCTCGAAAAAGGAGAACTTGTTTCCCTTTTGGGCCCAAGTGGGATTGGGAAAACTACACTTTTTAATATAATGTCAGGGCTTGAAAATCCTGATTCAGGCAAAGTTATGCTAGATGGAAATGATATAACTTTGCTTCCTGGGCAGGTCAGCTATATGCAGCAAAAAGATCTGTTGCTTCCGTTTATGAAAATAATAGATAATGTAAGCGTACCGTTAAGACTTAAAGGGATGGACAAAAAAAGTGCTAGAGAAAAAGCTTCAGAATATATGGTAGAATTTGGGCTTGAGGGCTGTGAAGAAAAATATCCTAGCCAGCTTTCAGGAGGAATGAGGCAGAGGGCAGCTTTTTTGAGAGCCTATCTATATTCAGATAAGATAATGCTTCTAGACGAACCGTTTAGTGCGCTTGATACCATAACTAAAACTTCAATGCACCAGTGGTATAAAAGAGTTTCTAAAATTCATAATACGACTACGTTTTTTATAACCCACGATGTGGATGAAGCAATCCTACTCTCTGATAAAATTTATGTTATGGAAGGCCCGGTGGGACATATAACCGAGGAATTCAAAGTGGAATTTGAGGATGAAAGAACAGAAGAATTTTTGCTTACAGATGAATGTATAGAACTTAAAAGAAAAATTATTA
>JBOFWC010000271.1:0-4907 GCA_051653405.1 Proteocatella sp.
AATCCGAAACTGGGGCAAGGTTTATGGAGAACTGTCGATCATGTACGAAGGTCGGTTAGAATAGACACCCCTTATTGACAAAAAAGCCGCTTTATCGGCGGCCTTTCTTGACATGCAGAAAAATATATTTTATATTGCAACTAAAGCTACATGATTTCCCGGAAAGTCTAGAAGTATTCTAAAATCTAATAAATTATCATAGAAGATCCAAGATACAGAGATTTTTTCACACACCCGTTTTTGCGAAAAATATTATACCTTATCCGTACGTCTGACCATATACTGCACTTATTATAATAAAAATAAGTGCAAACAACTAAACTTTTATATTTAGTGTTCGCACTTCTATAGTACTAAAAGAAACGTCCCTGCTGTCACTTCTATAAAGAACGAGAAATGATGATCACGTATAGTAGTTCAGCACACTTTATGCAGTAAAAAATATAGAATGTGTTGGGCTTAAGGTTACAAACTTCCGATGATATACTTTGATATATAGCTGATATGTTGGAAATGATTTGCATTATCTTTCAATAGTTTTTTCATCGCAAAGGCATCTTCATAATCTTCGCCAATGATACGAACAATTGCATCAATATCTCTTTCGTATATGCCAACATCAATCAACATTTTTCTTTGTTTGGATGTCGTAAAATAGAGTTGCTCAATTGCGCCAAGAACCTTATTATCTAAGACATTAATGTAATCCTTCAAAATAGATTCGGTTTGCATAAAATATCTAATTATTTCAACTCTTCCATAGAATTGATGTTCGATATAGCTCATTTTTAAATTAATTGCTGTCGAGATAATATAGTCAAGTCCTCTTGAAGCATAATATTTCATTGCATTATCTACAACAGTTTTGATTTTAGGTCGATTTCGATTGATAAGGTTATTGATTAAATTTCCACGGAAAGTATCATTTTTACCCTCTGCAATATAATACAATAGACCCACTAATTTAGATCTACCATACTTTGGAATATCTTTAATTGAACGCAATTCTGCAATAAGACTTTGTCTTTTCTCATCATAGCGATTATGCATAGCTTTTACAGTATCAAACCTCAAATGACTACCAATATTTTCCAAATAATCTTCATGGGTGATTCCTAACCTGACTAAAAAGGTAAGATAATCGGGGTGATTCTCGATGTCTCCTTTTTGAATATCAACGTCTTTACTATCATCTGTTATCTCAAATTTTATGCTTCTAATAGCATCAATTTTTTCAAATGGCGGATCGGTTGGCGCCTTTAGATAGTAAGCCTTACCTATAAAATGCTGGTTTAGGCGTCCTGTTCTGCCAACTAGATTAAAAAAGTCAAAAGCTGTGAAATCATTTGAATTATTATTTTTATCGGATTGTCTGGAAGGCTTCGTAATGATAATGTTTTCAGCGGTGGTATTAACTCCTTCGAGTAAAGTTGAGGTGCAGAACAATCTATTATAAGTGGCATTGTTTTCATATAAGTTTAACTGAAACATACGTGTCCCTAAAGGCATTTGCCCATTATGTATTACATAGCCTCTCTCTAATGCCTTTATAACGCACCAATCCTCATGTATTTCGTCTTTTGCCCATTCAACAAAAAATCTGATGGAAACATCAAGTTCCGGCAACAGTGGTTCGATAGACAATTCGTTGTTTATATACTTATAAATGCCCATAACTGTAGGGAAGTATATCAAGGTCTTTTCTTCTTCGGGTATATTTAGCAGCAAGTTTTGACATTGAGATCCTCTATCCTTATGAGCGAGTATGTTTATCGGTATTACTTCATTGACAACTGGCGAATACTCTGTATTGTAAAAAATTGGTTTCTTTTCAAGAATATCAATATCTTCTACATTTTTAATAAATGGGGCCAATAAAATATATCGTTTAGCTGTTTTTGCCAAATAGTAGTAAGCCATGTTTAGAACTAAAACACGGTCATCTTCTTTATCCGTTTCCAGCTTGTACACTTCATCAATAACAAGAAGATCAATGCTTTTAATTATTTCGTAAGAATTTTCTTGTACAACCCTATCATGAGTGAGGATAAAAATATTGGATGAATCAAAATCATATTCTTTTTCACCGTCGAGCTGCGTGTAAACCTTATAGGTTTGAAAAGTCTGGTTGTACTTTCGTATCAACTTCTTTAGATACTCATCTACTAAAGCAAGCGTGGGGACTATAAGAACTATATTTTGGGGCAAATGCCTTGCTATATATTCAAATGCACAGAAGGTTTTACCAAAACTAGTTGGGGCACTTACTATCAAAGCATCATTTATTTCCATTTGCTTAATAATCTCAATTTGTTCAGGGTGTAAGACCACGTCTTTATCTAATTGTGATTGTGCAAAGGCAGAATATATAAGTGAATCAAAAGAATGGTTCTGAGAGTATACCGTTAAATCTAATGCAAATAGATCGTCTGCCAATTCTCTGGCTTTTTCCGTTGAATCTTTGGAAAGTGCTAATGCTCTGATATATTTTTCCCGAAGCTTTTGCGTGTCATATTCATTTGATGATAGATTCATAATATTCTCTCCTTGCCACAATTTTTTGAGTAAAGGTTGCTATCAATTTACTTTTACTTATAATAGGCAGAGAAATTGATATTATTTTTGTTTCTAAATCATATAGTTTGACTTTTTTAATACTGGAAAGTTTGCATAGAATTGTAGCCGTATCGATTTCTGTGCCGTGAGCTATAAAAACGGGTATTCCAATTGACGTTACACCAGCTTTGGATATAAAGTTCTTCATAGCAATACTTCGGTCGATAAAGCCACCAAAGTCTACTGCGAAAGTCCCCATCTTATCGCGCAACCACCTTTGACTAAGAACCAATACAAATTCTTCATCAACTTGTTGTTGGTATGTAGATAGCGATTTGTTGATAAGAGTAACCCCATTTTTTAGTGAATTGCTGACTTTTGATTCTCCAAATAGAATCATCTTTTCTTCTGGGCAATAGAATACAGCATCAATTCCAAAAACACTCATGTTCCTATCAGTAATGAAGTTCGCCTTCGGAATAACACAACTGAATCCAAAATATTCAGATAGCAGGTTGCAAAAAATGTATTCTCCTATTTTTCCTATCTTATCTAATCTTACTTCAATATTACCGTTTCCTTTATCTTCAAGGGTGTATTCTTCTGTAAGAATTCTGATAACTTCATCCTCAATGTCCGCGGGCAGCTTATGGATGTTTTCATCATCTACATATAAACTAAGCCTTTTGTAGAGCGAAACATAATTTTCAACAGTAGGTTCAAATGATAAGGACGTTTTATTTTCAATGTACTGTAAAAATCGAGTATCTTCAAAAAAATAGTCGAACATTTTTTGATAAAAAGACGGTGTATCAACAATATCAACATGAACTACTGAATGATCATCCTCAGAAGAATATACATCAAAGCAATTAAATGATTTTTTTGCGATTGTAGCCATATATATCGCCTCCTTGGTAAAAGTTTTCATTTATAGGATTTGTTCTAATACTATCCAATTTTGGCTATTTATATCATCATTGTACTCCTCTGTGCAAACACACAGTTCCTGACTATGTTTATCTTGTCGTACAAAGCCACCTTTCATATGATATTTCTCCAAATATTTCTTCAAAACAGTAAATTTCTTTGCTGAATAAAATATCTATGTCTTGACTTTCTCCGATTTGTGAAAAGCCTCCTTTGGTCTCTATGATCCAAGTGTCAGAACCAATCCCAACTAAATAATCCGGATAAAACATTTTCTCTTTCCCAAAATCATCCTCATAAACTAATGAGAAGTATTCATTTCCCTTATCTCCGTTTTTGTACCACCATGTAACTTCACCAGATTTTGTGGCTCGAACAATATCTGCATCGAAGAAAAAACCATTTGCGAGTAGACGTTTTTGGTTTTCTTGCATATTGCTGCCTGTTCCAAATTTATCAGCAAAATATTGTGCAACAACCGTTAATGCTCTTTTGGAATCACGTGTTACTGCTATTCCAGAACGCTGCAAACAAGTTAATTTGATTGACTTATATTCGTTCTTTAAAAACAATTTGGCGCCAGATAAAGCCCCCTTTCCTAAATTCAACTTTACGCCCTCTGTGAACTTCTCATCAAGCGTATATAGTTTACATATTTCAAAACCCATTATAGGACCATATTATTTTGTTGCAAAAAAAGGAACATCCCTACTGTCAGTTTTTTACTATCTGCAATCGATGCAACATTTATTTTGAATTGCTATAATAATCAAAAAACGCTTTGACAAAACCATTTTCATGATATCTCTTTTCGAAAAAACGTAACAAAAACCCCTGTTTTATTGATGTGGACATATCTGCTTTCCACATAAAAACATCTGTTCCTATAACAACTACAAACGCTATCACCATATACACAATCTGAATTAATATCAGGTATAAATATGAATAGTTCTGTTCGGTGAAATACAAACGAATCACCAAAATAAAATTGAATATAAAAAACAATGTAATAATCCATTTAAAATTGTCATTAAAATACTTTTTCACGGGTGAATACATTTCTTTCATTAGCAAATTATCCAATTCTACTTTTCTTTCATCGATAAGATTCGCTATAATCTTTTTTTCTTTGTATGTAAACCCATTATCTTGCGTATACAAATAATAACACAACTCATTAGACAACGTAGTAAATTGGAATAACTCTTCTACCTTACAACGGTTTTGTCGATTAATCATATCTATAACTTCTTTTACATTAATCCCTTTTAATGAGCGACATGTATATATTCGCATTAGTAAAAATTTACAAAGTTCATCTTTCCCCTTTGTTCCCGAGCCAAAATATTTTTCATAAATTCTTTTAAAAAGTATAGCCATAGCAGGTGCTATTAAACCGATAATGTCCTTCATAATAT
>JBOFWC010000272.1:0-3123 GCA_051653405.1 Proteocatella sp.
TATTCAAACACTCATCTTATTATGGATATACAAACAGCAAAACAAATCAGGATAGCGGATTTTCTGTACAGTTTGGGACATTCTCCCGTCAAGCAGCAAGGTATCAACCTGTGGTATAAATCCCCGTTACGGGAAGAGACAGAGCCCTCGTTCAAAATAAATACCGAACGCAACCAATGGTATGATTTTGCAATTGGTAAAGGTGGAAATATCATTGCACTGGCACAGGAACTCTACTATTCCGACTATGTACCTTATCTTCTACAGAAAATCGAGGAACAGACTCCGCACATCCGTCCCGTATCTTTCTCTTTTGGCAAGCAGTCATTTTCCGAACCGAGTTTTCAGGAGTTGGACATTGTACAGCTGACTTCTCCTGCCCTGCTTGCCTATCTACAGGAAAGAGGGATAAACACGGCACTGGCGAAAAGAGAATGTAAGGAAGCCCGTTTCACCCACAACGGCAAACGTTATTTCGCCATTGCTTTTCCGAACATATCGGGTGGATATGAAATCCGCAACCGATATTTCAAGGGATGTATCGCACCAAAAGAAATATCCCATATCAGACAGTCAGGAAAGCCAAGGAGTGCATGTTACGTTTTTGAGGGATTTATGGATTACCTTTCCTTTCTGACCTTAAGACTGGAAAGCTGTCCGCAATCACCCGACTTCGACAGACAGGATTACATAGTTCTTAATTCCGTAGCCAATGTTCCCAAGGCACTCTATCCGTTGGGAAGCTATGAGCGCATCCACTGTTTCTTTGACAATGACCGTGCAGGAATGGAAGCAATACAGCAAATCAGAAAGGAGTATGATGCTACCCGGTATATACGTGACGCCTCGCAAATCTACAGTGGATGTAAAGATCTGAACGAATATTTACAGAAACGAATAGCCGATAGGAAAGAGCAAGCGCAATCTGTCAAAAAGAGGAATGATACACTATCCAAGAAACCGAAAGGCTTCCGGTTATAGCCCACTATAACTACACGCTTCGCTTTCGTAGTTGTGGGCTCTCCCGAGGGGATTAGGGCTTTGCCCTAATGACCCACTCAGGGCGTTTCACCCCTGAGAACCCCGAGCAAAGAGTGACCCTCTCTTTGCAATCTCCGCTTATGGGTTACCCCTAAGAACCCCTCTGCGAAAGCGAGCAAAGTAAATCAATTGTAAACAAAGGAAAGAAGCTATGGCAACAAAATCAAGCATACATATCAAGCCTTGCAACATCGCATCGAGCGAGGCACACAACCGAAGGACTGCCGAGTATATGCGTAATATCGGGGAGTCCAGAATCTATGTCGTTCCCGAACTTTCCACCGATAACGAACAGTGGATAAATCCCGACTTCGGCACTCCCGAACTGCGAACTCATTATGACAATATCAAGCAAATGGTCAAGGAAAAGACCGGACGTGCCATGCAGGAAAAGGAAAGGGAACGCAAGGGAAAGAATGGAAAGATTATCAAGGTGGCGGGATGCTCACCCATCCGTGAAGGAGTATTGCTTATCAGACCGGACACCACACTGGCTGATGTACGCAAATTCGGTGAAGAGTGCCAAAGACGCTGGGGCATCACTCCGCTACAGATTTTCCTGCATAAAGACGAAGGGCATTGGCTGAACGGTCAGCCGGAAGCAGAAGACAAGGAGAGCTTCCAAGTCGGTAACAGATGGTTCAAACCAAATTATCATGCTCATGTCGTATTCGACTGGATGAACCATGAAACTGGAAAGAGCCGAAAGCTCAATGACGAGGATATGGCAACCATGCAGACCCTTGCTTCCGATATTCTCCTGATGGAACGTGGACAGGCAAAAGCTGTCACAGGTAAAGAGCATCTGGAACGAAATGATTTCATCATTGAGAAGCAGAAAGCCGAACTGCAACGTATAGAGGAAACCAAGCGACACAAGGAACAACAAGTAAGCCTTGCCGAACAGGAACTCAAACAGGTAAAAGCAGAGATACGCACGGACAAACTAAAGAAAACAGCCACCAATGCTGCTACCGCCATAGCAAGCGGTGTAGGTTCTCTTTTCGGAAGCGGTAAGCTGAAAGAACTGGAACATCACATCGAGCAGCTACATCAGGAAATTACCAAACGGGACAAAGCTACTGATGAATTAAAAATTCAGATACAACAAATACAGGAACAGCATAGCAGACAAATTCGTAATCTTCAAAGAATACATAATCAAGAACTTGAAGCCAAAGACAAGGAAATATCACGATTGAGCACCTTGCTTGAAAAAGCCCACAAATGGTTTCCCATGTTCAAAGAGATGTTGAGAATGGAAAAATTATGCGCTGTTATCGGGTTTACCAAAGACATGATAGAAAACCTCTTGACAAAGAAAGAATCCATACAATGTAGTGGCAAAATTTATTCCGAAGAACACAGGTGGAAATTTGACATCAAGAATGATATTTTTAGGGTTGAGAAACATCCGATGGATAGTGGTAAGCTTATGCTGACCATAAACCGACAACCCATAGTACAATGGTTTAAGGAACAATGGGAAAAGTTACAGCAGAATCTACGTAACTCGGTGCAGAGAGAGCAAAAATCCAGAGGATTTAGAATATAGAATAGCCTATTATTAATAAAATCAAGTATCTATGCATCCAAACAGATTGTTTTTATTACAGAATCAAAATCCTAAGAATTTATAAAAAATGAAGCCTAAAGAAGTTTTGGAAAAATGGATAGATTGCTTTAACAAAGCAGATGCTTATCATATAGCAGAGCTGTATGCTACTAATGCAGTAAATCATCAAGTCGCAAACGAACCAATAATTGGTAAAGAATCAATCTACAAAATGTTTGTGAATGAATTTGCCACTGCTAAAATGGTTTGTATGGTGGAAAATATTTTTGAAGATGGCGAATGGGCTATCATGGAATGGAAAGACTCTCTTGGACTTCGTGGATGCGGATTTTTTCATGTAAAAGATAACAAAATCGTCTTTCAAAGAGGGTATTGGGATAAACTTTCATTCTTGAAGCAACACAATCTTCCAATTGAATAAGTACTATCAGAATACGGACTGGGAAATTGAAATACCCAGTCCGAGTTATATAATGAATTTTACTTGTTAAACTATTTAAAGTCAG
>JBOFWC010000273.1:0-13045 GCA_051653405.1 Proteocatella sp.
ATATTTATTATAGCCGCCGCAACTCCTGTAGACATAAACGCTTCCGCCATAGCATAAGCCATCATAAGTATAAAAAATACCAGCTGCATCTCTTTTACATTATCTACCGCACAATCAACTATCTCATTAAAAGAAAGTCTATCAGTAATAACTGCCACTATAGCGGCCCATACTGCGGCAAGAGGTGCAGCGATAAGTGCATCTACCTTGCAAATCATAAGTCCTGCCATCAAAAATACGGGTGTAAATTTAAATATTCCTACTAAAATTCCCATTTTTTATTCCTCCATTTAATCTAAATATAGTTTAATTGAGGAAATCATCCAAATAAAAAACCCTTGAGTAGAGTCACTCAAGGGTCGCTTAGCAAATTAAATAAAATAAAGCACAAAAACTTTAATGTATTTACCAAAATCGATTTGAATGATAGCCCTCCACAATAAATTGTGACAGTACTGCATATATTATATACAGTCCCAGTTTCAAATTTTAAGCCTGAATTTGAAACTTCGGCAGATTCTCCTTTCGGTTATGGTCAAAGAGTGGCTTACTCTAACATAACGTACTAATATTATCTGCGACCTCTATCGTAGTCATAATTGACATGTTTAATATGATATATTATTTTTTTTCATTAGTCAACACTTATTAGAAAAAAATAGCAATTATATTTAAATTAATTACAAACAAAAAATATTATCAGTATATAAAAAACGTTTGCGTAACAGTTTTTTTTAAGATATATTAGTATCTGATACTATATTTGAAAGGACGTGACATATGTCAAACGAAAGAGTAGAGTTTCTATATTTATCTGAACCAGATATGATAGCGGCAGGGGTACTCGATATGAAAGCTTGTATGGAAGTTATGGAAGATGTATTTGAACTTATGGGGCAAAATGATTGCCTTATGGGAGGGCCAAGTGAAAATTCTCATGGGATAAAGCTTTGGTTTCCAAAAGAAAAAAGGGGAAAAGATATGCCTATAGCAGGGAGTGACAGGCGCTTTATGGCCATGGTTTCTTATGTAGGAGGGAGCTACAATGTCTGTGGAGAAAAATGGTACGGTTCAAATATAGCAAATAGAGAAAAAGGGCTTCCAAGATCAATCTTAAGTATAACGCTAAATGATCCAGATACAGGAGCTCCGTTGGCATATTGTTCGGGAAATCTAGTTAGTGCTATGAGAACAGGAGCAGTGCCAGGAGTAGCGACAAAGTATCTGAAAACTAATTCAGCGCATACAGTGGGAATTGTAGGGGCGGGAGTTATGAATAAGGCTACCCTTGAGGCTATCTTAGAAAGTCTTGAATATAGAGCTTCAGTAAAGATATATAATAGAACAAAATCAAAGTCAGAGCTTATGTGCGAAGAGTTTAGAAAAAAGTTTGGCATTGAAATTAATGCTGTAGATTCACTTGAAGATGCAGTAAAAGAATCAGACATTATAAGTATTGCGGTGTCTGGAGGAAGTAATATTAAAGTAGAGGACCGCTGGATAAAAGAAGGCGCACTTATAAATTTAACTGGAGCAGCAGAATTCAGCAGGGAATTTTATAAAACTAATAAAATAGTTGTTGATAATTGGAAGATGCATAGAGATTGGCTTGATGAAGCGCTAAGACAGCCTGAAGGCGTTAATTTGATTTCAAAATCACTACCATCAGGAGGGCTGTTAAAAGCAGTACATGAAAATGATATTGATGAAGCAGGTATTCTGAATTTAGGGGATATTGTTAATGGAAATATTGCTGGAAGAACAGATGAAAAAGAGAAGATAATGTTTATTACAGGCGGAATTCCAGCAGAGGATATAGCGTGGACATATAGGGTATATGAAAATGCAAAACGTAAAGGAATAGGACAAAAATTATTACTTTGGGACAAACCGTTTTGGGCATAAGTATTAACTATAATTAAAAACAAGAGCGAGTCTGTAAATCTTTTTATCAGGCTCGCATTTTATTATTGTTATTTTTCAAATAAAACAGTATAATAGTATTAAAAAACATGTTGTTAGGGGAATTTAGATTTTATTAGTTTTTGGGGGATTTGACATGCAATATGAAAGGGAATATATTTAATTATGAAAGTTGAAACTGCAGGGACAAGTTGTGCCAAAGAAGACTTTTTTTATAAAATAAAACAAGAAAAAGAATATCTTGAAAAAAAATGCGAAAGATACAGGCTTGCTCTGGAGGGTTCAAATGATGGCATTTGGAATTTTGAGGTTGTAGAAAATAAATATCATTTATACATAAAAGATGGTGAAGGGTTTGAATATAATATAAGATATCAAATTTTCAATATGGAAGAATGGAAGCTTAAAATTCATCCAGATGACAGAGAAAATGCATATAGAATTTTTAAAGAGTTTATTTTAAGCGGAAGAGTGTTTTATGAAAACACCTATAGGGTACTTACCAAAAAAGGTTATTATAAGTGGATAAAGAGCAAGGGAATTGCTCAGTTTGATAAGGATAATTCTATTATTCGTATAGCAGGCTCAAACACAGACGTTTCAGAACATATTGAAATGCAAAATGATTTATACAATCTAGCTTACTATGACAAGCTTACAGGGCTTTCTAACAAAGAAAATATAAAGACCACATTTAATGATATGGTGTCTAATGAAGGTGAAAACAAAAATATAGCGTTTATATATCTAGATATAGATGATTTAAGCTATATTAATAATACTGTAGGATACAGCAATGGAGATGAACTTATTAAAAATGTATCTACTTTTTTTGTAGACAGATTTAAAAATAGTGGCCATGTTGCAAGAATGAATGCAGATGAGTTTTTATTACTATATGCAGATTACAAAGATATAGAAGCGCTTGAAACTGAAATATTAAATTTATTATCAGATATAAAAAATGTAAAATTTTTGAAGGGACATGATATCACGATATCTATAAGTGCAGGAGTAGCTCTTTATAGAGTCCATGGTCATGGTTTTTTTGAGCTACTAAAGTGTTCGGATACAGCCCTTTACTTTGCAAAGAAGAATGGCAAGGATCAGTGCAGACTATATGACTCAAGTATGGGAAAAAGTGTATACAATACTGTGGATTTAATAAATCAAATACGAGTAGGGATTGAAAAAAATGAATTTCAGATGTATTATCAGCCAATAATGGATGCCAAAAAAGGATTTTTTGTAGGGCTTGAAGCACTTGTAAGATGGGTTCATTCAAAGCGAGGGATGATATCTCCTGCAGAATTTATTCCGGTCGCAGAGAGCTCAGGTCAAATTAAAGGGTTAGAAAAATGGATAATACATGAAGTATTTAAGCAGGTTAAGACTTGGGAGGAGTATATGGATTTTCCTATATTTGTTTCAATAAACTTATCAGCTAGAGGAATAATTGAGAAGAATCTAACGGAGTATTTGAAGGAGCTACTTGCGGTATATGGAATAAAACCTAAGCATATAGAGTTTGAAGTTACAGAAACAGCAGTGCTTCATAATATAGAACACTCTATGAGAGTACTTTCAGATTTAAAGCATATGGGCTTTAAAATATCGCTTGATGATTTTGGGACAGGATATTCATCATTAAATTATCTCAAAAATCTTCCGATTGATAAAGTGAAATTAGATAGGAGTTTTGTTGAAAACATTGATAAAAACAATAAAGATCAGCTTTTAGTGCAGTCAATAATAGAACTATCCCATAGAATGGAGCTTGAGGTAGTAGGAGAAGGTGTAGAGACATCTTCACAAAATGAGCTTTTATGGGAGCTTGGCTGTGATTATATTCAAGGATACTATCATGGAAAGCCCCAGCAAGCAAGTTTGATAAATGAAGGTTTAAAAAATATGTGTCAAAAAAATACCCTCTTATTATAGAGGGTTTATTTTTATGATTTTTCAAGCAGGAGATTGTAGGATTTATCTATGCCAATTGCACCAAGGGGGGCAGTTATAAGTATAGATATTACCGCAACGGATAAAATAAGCGCCCCTGAGCTAACGCCTTGAGCTAGAGGTACAGCTCCTATAGCAGCTTGAACGGTGGCTTTGGGCAGATAGGCTATAGCACAAAATAGTTTTTCCTTTAAGTTTAAGCGAGTTGCAGACAAACTCAGTATCACTCCAAGGATTCTAAAGCATAGAGCGGATAAAATTAGAATAATAGCCATAGAACCAGACTTAGAAGCATAATTTAAATCTACACTTGCGCCTACAAGTACAAAAAGCAGTACCTCACTAGCTACCCACACTTTAGAAAACTTCAAGGTGAGTCTTTTGGAAAGAATACCATTTTTTCTAGATAACATAGCACCAAGGGCCATAACTGCAATTAGGCCAGAGATTGAAAAATAAGGCGCTACATATGATTCTAGGGTAACAAACAAGAAACAGGTGCTCAAAATAAGTAGAACTTTAACTGTATCTCTCATATGAATTTTTTTAAATAGATTTACTAGTAAAATACCTGTCAAAGCTCCAAGGATTACTCCGGCTAATATTGATAATGGAACAGAAAGTAGCGATTTAAATTCAAAAGCTTTACCTGAATACATACCTAAGAATGAAGTGAATAGGACTATTACATATATATCATCTACAGAGGAACCAGCCATTATAAGCTGTGGGATGCTCTTAGCTTTGCCGTAACCATTTTCTATAAGTGATATCATACGGGGAACGACTACAGCAGGAGAAACTGCGGCAAGGACTGTTCCAAGAATAGCAGCTTCTATATGAGTTATCTGAAATAGGATAGGAGCTATAAGCGTTATAGCCACAATTTCGAATGATGCAGGAATAAAGCACATAAGAATTGCGGGTCTTCCTACTTTTTTTAAGTCATTTAAATCGATAGTTAGTCCTGCACGCATCAGGATTACTATTAATGCAATTTTTCGAAGTTCAGATGAAATGTTTAAAATATCTTGAGAAATAAGATCAAGGGCATAGGGGCCAAGGACTATTCCAGTGATAATCATACCTAATAGGCCAGGAAGCTTAAAGTGTTTAAAAATACCACTTAAAGCAAATCCGATAATTATAATTAGAGATAAACTTAAAAGCATAAAAAACTCCTTTTGTTAAAATAAAAAAACTGACAACATCTGTGTAAAAAACACAGAAGTCATCAGCTATATTAGCGGTTTTAGCAAAGCTAAGGGAGAACTTCATTCCCTAAGAAATATAATAGCATAATATAAAGCGAATTTCAATAAAAATAATTTTAACAGTTAATTATGGGATTATAAATAGTTTATAATGGTTATAATTAGTATATGAAAGCGTGGGTGAGGCATATGAGGAATGTATTTTTACTAGGGTTTGTAAGTTTTTTTACGGATATAAGTGCAGAGATGGTGTATCCTGTAGTTCCACTTTATTTAATTTCTAAATTTGGCGCAACGCCAGCGCTGATAGGGTTTATAGAAGGGATTGCAGAAAGCAGCGCGAGCCTTTTAAGAGTTTTTAGTGGGTATATTACAGATAAGTACAAAAAAAAACGTACCACAGCTTTTATAGGGTATTCAGCGGGGATTTTTTATAAGTTAATATTAATTTTTGCTACATCATGGTATGGGGTGCTTGGAGCAAGAGTTATAGATAGAATGGGCAAGGGAATAAGAACGGCGCCAAGAGATGTAATGGTAAGTGAAAGTGCAGGAAGAGAACACCTTGGAAGAGCTTTTGGAATTCATAAGACGCTGGATATGGCGGGAGCATCAATTGGAATTTTTACGGCATATATGCTTATGAGTAGAAGTAATGGTTTATTTGATTATAAAAAACTATTTATGATATCTATAGTGCCTGCAATTTTTGGATTATCATTATTTTTATTTTTAGAGAATAAGTCAAGTGAAGATAGACCTAAGATAAGTATAAGTTTTGGAGGAAGATTAAAGAGTTTAGACTCAAGGTTAAAGACATATCTTTTTGTAGTATTTATATTTACGCTTGGAAATTCATCAAATACATTTTTGCTTATGAGAGCAAAGAATATGGGATACAGCGATTCAGGAGCAGTATTTTTATATTTTGTATATACGCTTACAGCTTCATTTCTTTCAATGCCATTTGGGAGAAAATCTGATGTTATAGGAAGGAAGAAACTACTGGTATTGGGATATATAGTATTTGCACTTGTTTATTTTGGGTTTGCAATAGCTATGAATAAACAGTTTATATTTGTACTTTTTATTATGTATGGCTCATATACTGCAATAATAACTGCGGTAGAAAGAGCGTTTATATCAGAAATAGCGCAACTTGAAATAAGAGGGACTATGCTGGGGCTTCATTCTACATTATCAGGAATTGCACTTTTTCCGGCAAGTATGATCGCAGGATTCCTTTGGGAAAACTTTGGAGTTAGTGCCCCATTTTTATTTGGATCAGGGATGGCTTTAATTGCAGCGGGAGTAATATCAAGGACTATTAAGGAATAAAAAAAGCCTTAATGGCTTTTTATAAATTATATTGATGATTTTAAAAATATAATATAGCTTGCAATTATTATAAAACTAGATATACCATATATTATATTTAAAGTATTTGAAGAACACTTATTAGGTTTAGATTTAAACTGAAGTGCAAGGAGTGCAGCTAGGGTTGAAATGATTCCAAATATAATTAGATTTGTAGATTCTGAATTAGCTGAATAAATGCTTCCGCCCCTATATGAAACATCTGCTATAAAAAGTATTGAGAAGTTAAATAAATTACTTCCAACTATATTTCCTACGGTTGCATTAAAATTCTTCATTTTCACAAGAGATATTGAAGAAGTAAGTTCAGGAAGTGAAGTTGCTACGCCAAGAAGCAGCGCACCTGCTATAGTCATTCCTAAATTTAATTTTTCAGCTATTATATCTGTAGCCATCGTTAAGAATACGCTTACTATTACGAGCATAATACTTAATAGACCGAATCTTATAAGAATCTGATTTTTGGTAATATGAGTTTCTATAGTAAGTGAATCCTCTCCCTTTGAATCATCTGAAGACATTAATTTTACAGCTACAAGATATATTATAAGTATAACTATGGATACAGGGTTAGTTTTTAGTATATAAAAATTAGCTGGGAAAATCACGGCAGATGCTACAAGGAGATACATTATAATTGTTGCGATAAGAGTGTTTTTGTGACTTGGAGATAGGAAACATTTGTTGAAATTCTTTATACTGAAAAATATCAAACTTCCAAGTACAAATAAATTGAATATGTTGCTCCCTAATACATTACCAAGTACTAGATCAGGCTGGTTTACAAATAGCGTTGCAGAGATACTTGTAAAAAGCTCAGGCAGACTGGTTACGGCTGCGAGCATGACACCGCCTATAAATGCACCTGATATATTTGTAGTTCTATCAAGAAGATCTACATAGTAGGATAACCTTATTGAAACTAAAACTACGGCAAGTGCAAGAATTAAATACAATGCATAAATCATATATTCCTCCCAATTTGTTTGTATTATTATTTACAAATTCTTTTAATTATAACATAAAACAAAAATATATGCACTACAGGAGAATGTTCTATTGTGCTAGACTTAATGCTGAGGTATAATTGTGCTGTAGTTGAATATTTTAGAAAATTTTAAATTTAAAAATAGAAGGTGTAACATGATAAATATTATAATATTTGTAGGACCAAGTGCATCAGGAAAGTCAACTATAAGAGATAAATTTGGATTTCAAAAAATAATTACATATACTACGAGAAGCCCAAGAATATATGAATTTGAGGGGGTAGATTATTACTTTACTAATAAAGAGCGTATATTTGAGATGTATAGAGCTGGAGAGCTTTTAGAATATAATCGCTACGGGAATGATTACTATGCGAGTAGTTTAAAAACTTTTGAAGATGTAGTAAAGAATAATGAATTAGTGTCAGTTGTTTTGGATAAAAATGGGGCAGAGAAAGTTAAGGCTTATTTTGGAAATAAGGCTGTGGTAATAGGTATATTTTCTCCGCTTGAAGAATGTATAGAACGTATAAATTTAAGAGAGGATTTAGATTCAGAAATGAGAATAAAATCATTTGAAGAGGAGCTTAGATGTACTCACGAGATAAGTGATTTAATAATAAATAATTCAAAAAAGCATTGGAATGAATCTATGAAAATAATCTCAATAATAAAAAATGGAATATTAAATCAGAATAGATTGTAGGCTATTAGAAGGGGAATTTCATGGAGAAAGCTGTATTGGTAGTAGATGATGAGAAGGAAATAAGAAAAATAATAAAAACATATCTTATGCAATCGAAAATGGCTGTATTAGAAGCTGCAGATGGTTCTGAAGCGCTAAGGGTTTTTGAAAATGAACAGGTGGATTTAATTATATTGGATGTTATGATGCCCAAAATGGATGGCTGGCAGACCTGCAAAGAGATTAGAAAAAAGTCAAAAGTTCCAATTATAATGCTTACTGCAAGAGGCGAGGAATATGACAAGTTGTTTGGATTTGAACTTGGAGTAGATGATTATGTAGTTAAACCGTTTAGTCCGAGGGAGCTTATGGCTAGAGTAAAAGCGGTGTTTCAAAGAATTGATATGTTTAAGGCTGAAGATGAAATATATATTATAGAAGAGCTTAAAATAAATATAAAATCAAGAGTAGCTTCTATTTCAGAAGAAGAGCTGATACTTACTCCCAAGGAATATGAGTTATTAAGTTTTTTTGTAAAAAATAAAGGAATTGTATTCTCACGAGACAAAATATTAGATGAAGTATGGGGGTATGAGTTTGTTGGAGACTCTAGAACCGTGGATACCCATGTGAAAATACTGAGAGAGAAACTGGGAAAGAAACGAAGCTGGATATCTACTATTTGGGGCGTAGGCTATAAGTTTGAACCAGGGGAGAAGGTATGAAAAGTATAAGGCTTAAGCTGTGGATGATTATGCTTGGAGCGGCATCTGTTGTAATAGTGCTAGTGTTTTTATTTCAAATAGTTTTTTTGGATAAATTCTATGCTAATATGGAAGTAGCACAAGTAAGTAAATTCTGCAGTAGTATAATATCAGAAATTGAAGAATTTGAACATGTAAGTGATATTTCAGATTCATTAAAGTTAAAAAATGAAATCGAAGAGATAACGTTTAAAAAACAGCTTATTTTTAGGATACTAGATTTAGAGAGTGAAGAAGTGATTGAGTTTTCATCGGCGAATGCGAATTTTTCACAAAAAATGATGAAAGACACCTTGGATAATGTTTTGCAAGGAGCAGCTTCAGGAAAGACGGTCAAAGAAGAGGTTAGGCATCATAGGTTCAACAATAATATAGTTACGCTTGGATATCCTTTATATAATGGGGAGGATATAGTGGGGGCGCTAGCAGTAATAATTCCGATGGCACCAGTTGATTATACAATAGAAATCTTAAAGAAGCAGCTACTTATAATAATGGTTATTGCGTTTGCTATATCTATATGGACATCTTCTGCACTTTCCAGAAGTTTTACAAAACCTATTTTGGAGATAGGTAATATGGCGAAGGAATATTCAAAGGGAAACTTTGAAAAAAGGCTTTCATATAGGGGAAAAGATGAATTAGCACAACTTGCTGAGCGGATGAATAATATGGGGATGGAACTTTCAAAAAATGAAATGCTTAAGCGAAGGCTTATATCAAATGTTTCTCATGAACTTAGAACGCCGCTCACAATAATACGAGGCTACGCAGAGACGCTTAGAGATATAACGGGCTCAGATGAAGAAATTAGGAATCAAGAGCTTGAAGTCATAATAAGTCAATCAAAAAGACTTGCTAATATAGTTGAAGATGTACTTAGTCTTTCAAAGCTTGAATCAGGAGCGGATGATTTGAAATTAGAAATATTTTCGATGTATGAACTTTTAGAAAGTATTAGACGAATGTATGAGATGAATGCGGATGGAAGAACTTTTTACCTTAAAATAGAAGAGGGCAAAGAGTATTTTGTGCTTGCCGATAAAGGAAAGATTGAGCAGGTAATGCATAACTTTATAAGCAATGCGCTTAGACATACAGATTTTGATGAAAAAGTAGACGTTAATCTCATAGAAAAAAATGATGTAATAAGAATAGAAGTTTCCGATGAGGGAGATGGGATATCAAAAGAAGATATTGGCTATATTTTTGAAAGGTATTATAAGGCAAAACAGGATGATGAAAAGAAATATATGGGAACAGGTCTGGGGCTTGCGATTGTAAAAAGTATCTTAGAGCTTCATAGCTCAGAATATGGCGTAGAAAGTGAACTTGGTGAAGGCTCCTTATTTTGGTTTGAACTAAAAAAAGCATAATCTTTTCACTTTGCTCTAATTTTCATCACAAATTGATCACATTCTCAGGGTAAAATAGAACTAGAAAAAGAAAAATAAGTTTTATGAAAACCCGAAAGGAGAATGTATATGAAAAAGAATATCAAAAAATTAGCAGGTGCTATGATGCTTACACTTACAATCAGTACAATTTTATCAGGTGTAGTTTTTGCAGATACGCAAGTAGCTAACCAGCAGAGAAACAATGTATGTCCATATGGCGAAGACTGTCCGAGAAATGGCGAAGGATATGGACTTAAAAATGGACCTAGAGATGGAAGTAGAATGGGTCCTAAAGATGGTACAGGAATAAGAGGTCAAAATGGAACATGTGTACTTCAAACTGAAAAATAATTCAAACTAAGAAACAATTACTTTTAAATAAGTGATATAGAAAATACCTTTCAATATTTGGAGGGTATTTTTTAATATGTATTTTTGAAGTGTAGTAAATTTGATATAATAGGATTAAAACTATGTTTAGGGATGAGAAAATGAAGATTTCGATTATAATACCGGTTTACAATGAGGAAAGAACGATACTTACAACGCAAAAAAATTTAAAATCACTCACGGGAGAATATGAGGTTATATTTGTAGATGGGGGAAGTACCGATAATACACTATCTATGATATCCAAACCGTATAAGACTATAAAATCTGAAAAAGGAAGAGCGAACCAGATGAATAAGGGGGCACTTTGTAGTTTAGGTGAGGTGCTTTTTTTTATGCACTGTGATAGCAAATTTGAAAAAAATATTATACCTGAGATTCAAGAAGTTATGAAAAGCTATGATGCTGGTTATTTTGGAATAAAATTTGATACCAACAACATTCTGATGAAATGCTGTGAAACGCTGTCAAATTTAAGAGCAAAAAGAGGAATTGTATTTGGAGACCAGGGGATATTTATAAAAAAAGAATTATTTTTTAAACTTGGAATGTTTCCTAACATTCCTATAATGGAAGACTATCAATTTTCACTTACAGCTAGTGAAGCTAATGTGAAATGGGGGAAAGCAAAGAGTTTTTTGACAACCTCAGATAGAAGATTTTCTGGGAGTAATTTTCAGAAGTTAAAAACAATGATAAATATGAATAAATTTAGAGCTATGTATCGAAGTGGATATGATATAGAAAAGATATCAAGACTATACAAAGACTTAAGATAGGGGAATATATGAATTCAGCAATAATTTTATTTACAAGAATACCTATTCCGGGGAAAACAAAAACTAGGCTTGAAAAAGTGTTTTCAAAAGAAGCTTGTGCAAGACTGCATATTGAGTTTTTAAAGGACTTAAACATATGTATAGAAAAGACAAATTTAGATTGTTTCTTATTTTATACACCAGAGGGAGATATAAGCTCACTATATGATATATTTAAAAATGAGGTATCCTATAGGCCTCAAAATGGAGAAGAACTAGGGGAAAGAATGTATAATTCAATCAAAGAGGTACTTTCCATAGGTTATGAATCATGCGTGCTTATAGGGTCTGATATTCCGCAAATAAAGGAAGAAGATTTGTTCGAAGCATTAAAGAAATTGGAAGCTTCAGATGTAGTATTTGGGCCTACTATAGATTATGGATACTATCTAGTAGGGATGAAAAAACCGCATAAAGAAGTATTTAGAAATCAAACTTATGGATATGGAAGTGTACTTAGAAATACAATTGAAGCAGTAAAAACTTCAAGCCTTACTTATTCATTAGTAAAACCTTATCTAGACATAGACGAGCCAGGAGATTTATTAGATTATAGAAAAAAAGTGAAATTAAATGAGATTTCAAATCAGAGTTTTACATCAAAATATATAGAAGAACTTATAGAGGAGTATAGAGATAGATGGATAGAATCAGAGTACTGCGAGAATATGTAAGAAGCAGTGAATATAGAGTCGCACTTAAAATTCCAGATTCAGCTGAAGTAGATTACAAACTTTTAGCTCAGGGAGAATATAATATAAACTACTTATTCACACATCCTGTAACTAAGGAAAAATTTCTTCTTAGAGTTAATACAGGAAGCCAGATGCATCTAAATGATCAGATAGGATATGAATATAGTACCTTAAAGATGTTAGAATGCTCCAAAAGAACGCCTAAAGCAATTTATGTTGATGGAAGCCTTAAAAGTCTAGATCAAGGTGTATTAGTAATGGAATTTTTGGAAGGGAAGCCTTTGGATTACAAAAAAGACTTAGAAATAGCGGCAGAATGTCTTGCAGACATACACAGTATAAAAATAGAAAGCACCCATCTTATTTCACCCCTAAATCCACTGTCGGCAATACTTGATGAATGCAGAGCTATGTTTGAGGTATATAGGAACTCGCCTTTAGCAGACCTTAATAAAATTTCTATCATAGAACAAATGCTTTTAGAAGGTGAAACTAAAATTTCAAAGCTGAAGAATTATTCAGGGTATAAGAGCTGTATAAACACAGAACTTAATTCTAGCAATTTTCTTATAAATGGTAGAGAAAAACGAAATTATATAATAGATTGGGTAACGAAACTGTTACAACAAATTTAAACAAACCTATACAAATGTATAGCAGTATAAATTTTTAACAGAAAGCCCTCCGTATCGTGTAAGCGGTGCGGACTCGGTGTTAATTGCTTTTAACTCCTAAAGCCTTACTACCACAGCGGAGCTGGAAACGGCAAACGTAACGGTGCGAAAGCAGAAAAAACAGTAAGGATGGCATATGCTGAAACAAAATCCAATTAGG
>JBOFWC010000274.1:0-3589 GCA_051653405.1 Proteocatella sp.
GTTTCTTTTTCGTCAACTTTTAGCTATAATTCCTCTTGCAATACCTGTCGCTCGTTCAAGTTCTCGGATGGATAAACCCTCATTTTTCAATGCCTTTAAAATTTTATTTCGTTCCTCTTTTTCCATTCTTTCTATTTCCTCCGGAACAATATTATTTGTAATTTTTAAGATTTTTTGTCGAATTTCTTCTCCACTTAATTTTTTTTCGGCCTTCTACTTCAAATGTATTTTCTATTATCTGCTGATGCGCCTTGATCCATTCTTTTTTCCCTAACATATCTACGCTTAGGCTGGTTTCAACAAGTTCGTTTTCTCCTAGATATTCGCGATAGCTACTATATTTATATTCCTCTAGTTTTTTCACCAATCCAGCTTTCCGTGGATTTTGATGAATATAGATGATAAGCGGTATAAAATATTCATCTACTTCTACGGCTTTACTTTTATACCTACTTTCTATCAGGGCTCCACTTCTTTGATATTTTCGGTTAAATTTCATTACATATTTTATTAATAACCTTTTCATAATGGTAGATATATCTCCTGGGTAATTCTCTTTCAACAAGATATGCACATGATTTGTCATCAAACAATAGGCATGGATTTCAAACTTTATGTCTTCCTTCAAAACTTTCAATATCTCTAGCATATATTCAAAATCTTGTTCTTCTTCAAATATATTCTGATGATTTATTCCTCGATATACAATATGATAAAATCCACTTTCACTTATCTTTCTTGCTTCTCTTGGCATATTTCATCACCCCTTATTGGAAGCATACCACTTTGTTGTCAAAAAAGAAACGTCCCCGGTGTCCTTGTGAGTCCTCGAGACAGTTAGGGACGCTCCCCAGTAAGCGTCCCTAATTCTTATTTAAAGAATTCATCAAATCCAATTGATTCTTCCTTCTTATCTGTTATTCAAATGTTATTACTAAATATGCGTCTTTTGTTTTATTAATAACCATTTTTATTATTTTTTGCTTCATCACATCATCAATTTTTTCTAATTCATATGGAGGTTCCCAACTTTCAATCGTGTCTTTATAGGCTATGAAACTTCCTACCAGCAACTCACCTTTAATTTCAACAACTTTCCCTTCAATTTCAACCTTTATATATGACCTTGTTCCCGTTATTTTCATGTCTCATTATCTTCTCTCAAATATCAATGTTTTGGTTCCCATTTTTTTGCAGCCTTCACCAATTTTTATTTAAAGATTATCACTTTGTCGTCAAGAAAGAAACGTCCCCAGTTGTTCTAGTTGTTCTATCCGTTTGTGTGGTTTATGGTTTCTTATTATTCTAGCAGCTCCTCAAGAAAACTGTCCATTTTATTATGCCTATCCATTTATTCTATATCTTGCCGTGTGAATTCATTAATTCGTTTAAGTTCTTTCCTAGCTTTGTGTCTTAATTTTTGAGTTACCGATTTGTTTTCTACAATTTTAGATAACGTGTTTTTTAATACTATTTTTCTTCCCAAAGGCAACTCATCATACCACTTAAAAGCTAATTCGATCCAGTAGTCAAAACCATCTTCAAATACTCCTTCTATTATTTCTACAAATGGGAAGATAGTATCAACATCCTCAATAATATTAGATGAACCAAAATATGTTATCAATTCTCTTCGAATTTTTTCTATCGGTTGCTCTAGCAAAATTTTTATTCGAACTAAAGATTTTGCACTATCTAAAATACGCAGTCCACTTCTTTCTTCTACAACCCAAAATCCGTCTTCAGAAATACCCATGTGTCTATCCGGAGGCCAACATAGTAAAATAGGAATCCATCGTGTTTTTTCTTGAGCCCCTATCAACGGCGTCTCCTTGATGCTTACTGCTTGAAAAATTTGGCTATAAATAACTTTCAGTGTATCTGCCATATACTCTTCCCCTCCTTTACCTTTAAGACTCAAATGATATTTTTTCTAAAAATTCTCCTTTTTCTTTTATTAGGCACCTTGCAAGACGTTGTGCTGCTCTGTCAAAATAGAATTTTGAAGATTGATTTGGATCTCGAACCGCCTGGATCTCTGAAAACATATTCGTTTTCTTATTCAACTCGATCTTCCCCATTTGCTCCTCATTTGGTCCAAATCTATAAACTACTTTTTCTTCATCTTCATATTCTTTTAACAATAGTACAAATGACGCCATACTTCATCTCTCCTTTATTCGCTTGGATTCCACGTTCGCCCTGAATCTATTGCCGCCGCATCATGTGCTTTTTTATAGTCAGTTCTGAACAGCCCTTCAAACTTTGATTCAAACAATTCATGATTCAGCAAATCAAGATCACTTTTAGTGTGCGTTCCATCTTTCAAACGATTCCACGCTTGTGCGATATCATAGTCGGGGTCAAATTTACCTTTTCCGCTCGCCAAGTCATATTCTTTGTTAAACAGATGGTCTTTGATTCTTTGCACGCGTGCTTCAGTCATTCCTGAGTTTTGAGCAATTTTCGAAACGTCGTCCGTGCTTTTCCTTATACCATTATACATTTCCGTAGCTTGAGTTTCGCGTTTCAGGTATTCTTCTACAGATAGTGTTCTTGCACCAGTAGCAATAGTTTCAGCTTTACTCGGACCATTGATAATCGTTTCAACATTTTTAAATGTGCCTTTATTAAGGCCCATTTCTTCATTTCGCCTGCAACCATCAGAAGGAGAATATTATCGTTTTCATCAATTGTTTTTTTATATTCTTCACGAGTTTGTTCCGCTACTGATGTTAGATTAGCTGAGGTATACCATGTTGACCGACCCATCTGGTGCTGTAACGTAATGTCCACCATCAAGCCCTGGATCCACCCTATACCCGTGCTCTGCATAATAGTGTATTGAATTCTATCATTTGTTGCTACTACTTCTGCTACTGTATTCAGATCTATTTACATTTTAGCAATAAATTTCGTACATGCTATTTTTTTACAAACGGGTTAATCTTTTGAGCGACAGCCGTATGTAATCTATTTTCTGCTCTAGATATTTCCAACCATATTTTCCCCTTTTCGTATTTATCATTAATTAATTTACTTTCATTAAACAGATTAATTAAAAGTTTTTTTATTGCTACTTCCTCAGGTAAGTCTGTAGGAACAATTCTTGTATCATTATCTGGAGAATATTTCACTAAATATTTTTTAAAATTAACTCTTGCTTCAGACAAAGAATACCGTCCGTTTGCTCCACCACATACTTTATCAACATCACTCTGACCATCATCTTGCCAATGACATAAATAACATATATCAAACGTTGGCATTTGAGGATATTTTCTTAAAGGAAGAGTATAATACCCACAACAGGGACAACAAATTCTTTCATTTTCCATTGTTCATTTCCTCCCCCTTCTGCTTCACTTAGTCCGCCAAAAGTATCACCGCCAGACAGAACAACGATTTCGGCTTGTGACAAAAAAGAAGCGTCCCCAGTGTCTTTTTTCTAGGGCATCGATGATCACTGCCTTTTCCCGGTTTCTTAACGGGGTTAGCTCGACACCTTGGTCTTTTTTTAAGACATGTATGGTTTCACGAAGTATATCTAATTCCAACTGCATATCCTGAAGTTTGGTCTTCATTTCAT
>JBOFWC010000275.1:0-6638 GCA_051653405.1 Proteocatella sp.
GATTAAGGTTCTTTTTCTATGCTTTTGATTAAAATATAAAATAAATTTTATCACTTATGAAGTGACAAGACTAAATGGCTATAATTGTTATATTGTGCGGTGCTCCGCACTTATATAAAAAAGATATGAATAATTCAGGTACATCTATATTGTCTACAAAAAAACCATCAACTCCCTTTTTTTGGTAATTTGAAGCTAAATCCTTTATTAGAAACTTCTGCCATTTTTCATTGGAGACATCAATCCATTTTTCTTCGTCCCAGTTTTCATAATCACCTATTGTAATATCCTTAAAATCATCATAATATTCTCTAAAAGTTTCTATTGAACCTATATTAAGATAAGTATATACTACATGACCTTGCTTCTTTAACTTTATTATATCTTCTTTTTCAAAATACGCAGCATCAATTACGATAACTCTATAATCTTTAAATACATCCAAATTTTTGTTATCCAAACTCAAAAAAACACCATATTCATTTTTAAATTCCTTAGAGTTTTCACTGCAACCGGTAATTCCCATAACTAGAATAGTACATGCTACAATTAATAAAACTAAACTTTTTCTCATATTAAATTATCTTCATAGAATTCAAATTGCCCTCAAAATATTCCTTTTTTAATAAAGAATATATAATTTGATCTAGATATCCCCTCTCAGATTTATAGCTTTGTCTTAATACTCCATCCCTATGCATTCCAAAGCTCTCATATAGCTTAATTCCCACATTGTTATCTGGATACACGTCTAGCCAAAACCTATTTGCACAGCACTTCTCAAATGCATATCTTATTATAATATTTAATGCTTCCTTTCCATAACCTTTGCCTTTTTCATTTATTGCGATTCTTCTAAGCTCAAAAACCTCTGATTTTGGCTCAAATTTTGATAAAGAATAACCTATTGCTCTATTATCAATACTTTTAAATATCCACAAAAAATAATTTTCATCTTTAATTTCATTCATATGTTCTTCATAGGTACCCTGCCATATAAAGTTTCTATTTTCTGCAGCTTCTTCCATACTAATTATAAAATTAATATCATCTTCAGTTGCCTCAAAAACATTAAGCTTTTCAGTACTTAAAATCAAATTATCTTTGTTCATAGAAATTCCTCCAATATTTTTTAAAATTGTAATTCATATTTTTTGAAAAAATTATAGTATTTCCTTATACTTTCAATCTCTGTCCAACGCTTCACATCAACTGGATTTTCATTCAAATCATATATTTTTGCACCTTTTATTGCAAGCATAAATGGTGAATGTGTAGAAATTATAAATTGGCAATTATTAAATCTTGCAAAATCTTCTATAATCTCCGAAAGTTCTATTTGTCTTTCTATTGAAAGGCTATTTTCGGGCTCATCTAATATATAAAACCCATTTGATTTAAGTTTTTCAGTAAAGTACAAAAAGCCACTTTCTCCGTTTGAGTAACCACGTATGTTTTTTATCAAATTTTTTCGTATAAACTCTGATTGTGTCCTTGTCTTTGCTTCGTTAATTTTACAAAGGTCTTCATAGTCTGATAAACTTTTTAATTTAAAATCAGAATACTTTGCTTCTAAATATTCTTGGAATAAATCTTCTCTTTTATTATCAATTCCTTCATTCAAGTTTCTAATATTAATCATATAGTCAAACACATCATCACTTGTAATTATTCTGCTATTAAACGGAATACTGTTATTTAATTCTGCCTCACATAATCTAAGATAATCTGGATAAAAATTAGATTTGTTAAATATAGTATCTCTATTTATTCCAAGTTTTTCAGTTATTATATTTAATGCAGTTGTTTTTCCGCATCCATTTCCGCCATATAAAATTGTAATTGGTTCAAAATCAATTCTTTTGAAATTTATTCCAGATAATATTTTGAATGGATAAAATGAATTATAACAGGTTCTTTTAATGGTTCTAAAAAACTCAAATTCCATATCTCCATCTGGAAATTCAAATGTTTTTAAATAAATCATACTTATCTCCTCACTTGTTTATATTTCAATTTTAACATAAAAAAGAGAGCTTCCGCTCTCAAATTTATTATTTTATATATTCATTATCGTTATTGTAAAAATATCCGCCCCAATTTATATTCTGAGCAATTTGAATTTCTTTATTTAATTCGATTCCTTCAAGAACCTCATTTTTAAAAACTTGATATCCTGTTCTATCTACTATATATCCAACATGCTCTTTTGCTAAAGTTTTATCTATATATCTTTCAACATAAGTATATGTGTTTTTTATTACTTGAACTACAACATCTTCAGATGCCCACTTCAAAAATGGCATTGCGATTCTAGGATTTTTCTTACCTGTTCTGCCCATTATCACTAACCTATAATACGGTTTCTCGCTTCTAGTCCAAGCTCCAGTTGGGCATTTTAGAATGCATTCTCCACACCCAATACATTTATCTGCATCTCTTTTTATATTGTATTGCTCTACTTCCAAAGCTCCAGTAACTCTTTTTTTACAGTTTTTAACACAAGCCTCACAACTTATACATCTTGAAGCATCATATTGAGGTTCAGTCGTACATATTATCCCAAAATCTTGCATATGCGCTTTGATGCAGTCATTTGGACATCCAGTTACTGCAATTTTAAAATGAAAATCATGTGGAAAAACTTCTCGTTCTATGCGTTTTGCAATTCTCGTAGTATTATCATTTGCAAAAGGACAGACTTTATCTCCTATGCATGCTGATACATTTCTAGTCCCCGCTGCCGGATAACCTTTCTCATCAGGTTCAATACTAAGATTTAATGATTCTAGAAGTGGTTTTATTTTTTTGTTTATCTCATCTATGTCATTGAAACTAATTTCTGGTATCTCAAACCCTTGTCTTGTTGTAATATGAACCGTACCATTCCCATATAATTCAGCAATCTCTTGAATAATAGAAAAGTATTTTGATTCTAAATGCCCACCTGGGACTCTTATTCTTAATGCTGTTTTATCACGCACTTTAGTTATTCTATATGCATTTTTTATTAAAATTTTTCTATTAATACTCATAGCACCCTCCTAATCAATCAATTTTTTGGCTTTTACATAATTAAATACTGGTCCTTCTAAACAGACATACGTTTCATCTATTTTGCAATGGCCACACTTTCCTATTCCGCAGCTCATCTTTCTTTCAAAGGAAACCCAAATATTACTCTCTAAAAAACCTCTTTTAATCAATTCCAGTGTTGCAAATTTCATCATAATAGGTGGTCCAACTACCACGGCAGTCTTTTCTCTAACATTTGAAAGTTCAAGTTTGTCTATATGTTCTGTAACAAGACCCTTATATCCATTCCAGCTTTCATCGGGAGTATCAACAGTTACAAATACCGGAGCTTTTTTTGACCAACTATCTATATCCTCTAAAAATAAGCAATCCTTTGGAGATTTAAATCCAGATATCAATTCTATGGATTTACAGTAGCTTGGATTTTTCATAAAAAAATCTATGGTCTTTCTAACTGGAGCTAATCCTGTACCACCTGTTATAAATACCAAATCTTTTTCTTTTAATACATTTATATCAAATCCATTTCCATACGGTCCTCTTAAATAAAGATAATCACCACTTTTTAGATTAAATATTTGTTCAGTGAGTTTTCCTACTTTTCTAATCGTCATTTCAATCCAAGTATCAGAAAAATTACATATAGATATTGGTGCCTCGCCCACTCCTGGAAGTGAAATTTCTAAAAACTGACCACCTATAACTTCTTTTGGAAATTCTACTCTAAAGGTATAATCTATTTTAGTTTCTTGCTTAATACTTATTATTTTATGAGCTGAAAATTCATATGGATTATACATCTTTATTTTCCTCCTCTATAATTGTGTTCAATTTATTTATACATTTTGAAAACGATATATATTCTGGACATACATCATCACATCTTCCGCAGCCTACACACATATGCTCATTAAATCTCCTGTAAAAATCGTTTATTTTATGCATCGTTTTAAATCTCATTTTATCTCCATGGGGTTTTCTAAAGCTATGCCCTCCAGCCATATCTGTAAATCCATCTATATGACAGCTTGCCCATACACGGCGACGCTCTGCTACCGAATTATCATCGCTTAACATAACATCTTGCATAGTAAAGCAAGAACAAGTAACACAAGATGTATTACACCTTCCGCAAGCTATACATCTTTGAGTATATTCAGTCCACAATGGATTTTCAAATAATTTATCATTAATAGCTTCAACTGCAGGAATTTTTACTGAAACCCTATTTTCTTTTATAAACTCAACTTTCATATCCACTTCTTCAAGATTATCTAGACACTCTTGAAATAAAGCTTCATCTTTTAATAAAATTTCTATATTTTTTGAATTTTTTCGAATCACCGCATCATAATCTTCTGTAGAATTTGTTCCCATAGATGTACAAAAACAGTTTTCAAAACCTTCTACACACTCTATCATGAAAAACTTAATATTATTTCTTCTTCTTTGATAATAAAAATCTACAAACTTTCCATTTTCTAAGAATATTTTGTCCAAACGCTTTATCCCATTTATATCGCAAGGTCTTAAAAAGATTATTATAGGCGTTTCTTCAATTTCAGGCACACTTGTATTGTTTTTCAAAAAATAAAACAAAGTCTCTCTTACAGGATAAAAAACTTCCTTCGGAGAAAAATATGATTTTTGATCAAAAACAATATCTTCCCCTTCATTGATTTCTCCATAACCTATAACATCAGTTTCTGCAAATTTACCTTTTCCACTCTTTTTTATCGGTGCAAATACTCTATATTGTTTTTTTAGTTGTTTTATATATTTATTAAATAATTCATCACTTAATATATATGCCATAGCAACCTCCTCGAATTTATATTTTTAAACTTTATTAAGAATTTTCTTTTCCTAAGTAATAATACGATGCTCCTAAAAGTAGTGCTCCTCCAACGATATTTCCTAACGTGACTGGTATTAAATTATACATCATTCCATAAATAGATACGGGATCTGAATGAGGCATAAATAACGCCATTGCAAAAATACTCATATTAGCTATACTATGTTCAAATCCACTTGTGATAAATGCAAAAAGACACCAAAATATCATTATTAGTTTTGCTGATTCGCTTTTCAATTTTACAGAGCATAATACTGCTAAGCATACTAATATGTTACACAGAATACCTTTAACAAAGAGTACACTTATATCTGCACTCATTTTTTTAGAAGCTATAGACAAAATAAATTCACCTGTTTCTGAACCATATATGTTTGTCTTAACAAATAGATATCCTACAATAAATGAACCTATGAAATTCCCTATGAAACTAAAAAACCATAGATTCGTAGTTTGTTTCCAAGTAATCTTTTTATCCAGTGCTCCTACTGTAAGAATTAAATTATTTCCAGTAAATAACTCGGAACCCACCATTATAACCAAGCTAAGTGCAATTCCAAAAGATATTCCCATAAAAACTTTTGTAAATGGCAGTGAGTGTGCTTCTCCAAGTCCACCAATTGTCATTATAAGAAAAATTCCAAACCCAACATAAGCACCTGCCCACATTGATGCCACAAGATATCTGGATATGCTTTTTTTAAAAAAATTCACCTTATTTACAGCTATTTCTGATAATGCATTTTTAGTTTCTGTAAACAAAATTCCACCTCCTTATTTATTATTTTTTTAACATACATAAATTCTACCATATGATGCTTTTATATGATGTGATTTTTATCACACATTTGCTATTCTCGGTAATAAATTCTAAGAGATTCTTCTCTAACATATAAACACTTGTTTTCTAATTTAATCAAATCTAATTCTTTCAATGTTTTCATAGCTCTTGATACAGTTTCTCTAGATACGCCTAACATATATGCTATATATGTTAAAGATATATCCATTTTTATAAGGCTCCAATCATCCATTTTGACGCCATAATCTTTTGACATCTTCCAAAGCTTAGCTGCTAGCTTTTTTTCTACCCCTATTGGAAGGGTATTTTTAAGTTGCCTATATAATCTCCTTTGTTTTTTTCCTAAGGAATTCAATATATTCATAGTTAACTCAAAATCATCTTTCATAATCTCAATTAGTTTAGCTTTATCAAAAACTATAATTTTAGTATCTTTAAATGCTTCACAAGATATTGATGCAGGTAAATCATCAAATATAACTTCATTTATAAGCATTCCCTCATCTAATAAAAATATAACTCTTTTATGCCCTTCTGATGATAATTTAAAAAGTGCCACTTGGCCTGAAAATACGCCATAAATATTTTTCACAATATCTTTTTCTGAAAATATTATAGTTTCTTTTTTATAATCATAGTATTTGTATATTTGATTTATTCGCTCTAATGTATTTTCTGAAATTCCTTTTAAAAACTCAAATCGATTTAATTGATTATTGTTCATATTTCACCTCTTAACTAAATATCATTTATACGATTTTATCATAAAAAAAACAAGTATTATTAAAACTTCAAAAAATTTTAACCTGAATTATTCATGATGATTCAAAATTGATTTTTAAATCATCCAATTAACATTAAACAACTAATCTTTCGGATTTCATAAAAAAGCGTAGCTTTATTCCTGAAAATGGATACACTTCTTCCTTGGTTGTTGAAAAT
>JBOFWC010000276.1:0-7570 GCA_051653405.1 Proteocatella sp.
TACCTGAACCTATAGCTATTCCTATGTCTGCTTGGGCAAGTGCTGGGGCATCGTTTATTCCATCCCCTACCATCGCCACAAGTTTGCCCTGACTTTGAAGTTTTTTGACTTCGTTTGATTTGTCTTGAGGAAGTACTTCCGAAAGCACCACATCTATTCCTGCCTGCTGCGCTATAGCGTTTGCGGTATATTTGTTGTCTCCTGTTATCATGATAACTTCAAGACCCATTTCTTTTAACTTCTTAACTGCCGTTATACTTCCTGCTTTTATTACGTCGGCTACAGCTATTATTCCACAAAGATTTCCATCTATTGCTACATACATTGGAGTTTTTCCAGTATTTGCAAGTGCATCGGCGCTTTTTCTAGCTTCTTCTGATATACTGATACCTTCCATAAGCTTGCTGTTTCCGATTTCTATTTTTTCACCTTTTATTTTAACTATTATTCCTTTTCCTGTTATAGATTCAAACTCATCTATTTCAAGCAATTCAATGGCTTCTTTTTCAGCGGCTCTTACTATTGCTTCTCCAAGAGGATGCTCACTTCCTTTTTCGGCTGACGCTACAAGCTGAAGAAGACGGTTCTTATCGGTGCCGTTAAATGAAATTATATCGGTTACTTCTGGTTTTCCTTCTGTTATGGTTCCAGTTTTATCAAAGATTATGCTTTTTATTTTGTGAGTAGTCTCTAAAGCATCTCCACCTTTTATAAGGATTCCTTTTTCAGCGCCCTTACCTGTTCCAACCATTATGGCTGTAGGAGTTGCAAGACCTAATGCACACGGACAAGCTATTACAAGTACGGATATAAATATTGTAAGCGAGAAATAAAGACCTTCTCCTCTAATCATCCAGAATCCAAATGCTAGCATCGCTATTACAAATACCGTTGGTACGAAATACCCTGATACAATGTCTGCCATTTGCGCTATAGGTGCCTTAGAATTTTGAGCTTCTTCAATCAATTTTATAATCTGAGCTAAAGCTGTATTTTCACCAACTTTGGTAGCCTTAAATTTTATAAGTCCATTTTTATTTATTGTGGCTGCAAATACTTTATCTCCTGCTTTTTTATCCACAGGCATACTCTCTCCCGTCAGCATGGATTCATCTATTGCTGTAAAGCCATCGATAATTTCTCCATCGACAGGAATCTTTCCGCCTGGTTTTACTAAAATTATATCGCCTTCTTCTACGTCATCTATATCTATTTCAAACTCTCTGCCATTTTTTATTACAATTGCGGTTTTAGGTGCCATCCCCATAAGTTTTTTTATCGCTTCTGAGGTTCGCCCTTTGGATACTGCTTCTAGATATTTTCCAAGAAGTATTAATGTGATTATTACTCCTGCGGTTTCAAAATAGAGTCCTTCTACATAACCCATATCGCCTATTGATATTCTCCAAGTAGAATAAAAACTGTAAAGTAGTGCGGCACTTGTTCCCATAGCTATAAGGCTGTCCATGTTAGGGCTTCTCATCCATATTGCTCTATACCCAACAGTGTAAAATCTGCGCCCCGCTATAATTATTGGAATCGTTAGCATTATTTGAATAAGGGCAAAGTTAAGCGGATAATCCATTGGTCTTATAAGCTTTGGTATTGGAAAGTTTAAGAAGCTTATCATAGAGCCCATGGATATATAAAGCAGCGGCACTGAAAATATTGCCGATACTATAAATTTTGTCCAAATAGTTTTTATTTCCTTTTCTTTTTTAGCCCTATCTTCATCCACTTGCTCTGAAGCTTTTTTAAGCTCGGCCCATCCAAAGCCTGCCTTTTCTACAGCATTTGTTATCTTACCCATTTCGACTTTATCTTCATCAATATAAACTGACATTTTTTCTGTAGTAAGATTTACCGTTACGCTTTCTACCCCTTCTATTTTAGAAACTACTTTTTCTATTCTTGCTGAGCAAGCTGCGCAGGTCATTCCCGATATTTTCAAAGTCTCTCTCTTCATAAAAAGCGCCTCCCTTATTTATTTTCTATAGCACAGCATGCCCCACCAAAACCACCTGAAGCTGCTGGAGCATTTTCAGAGTTTTGAGCATTTTGAGTGGCTCCTGCTGCATTTATGTCGTCTACTACTGTAATTGAACTTCTTATCATGCCCATCCAGCAGCTATATTTAAAAGTTCCGGTTTCAGTTGGAGTAAATTCTGCTATATTTTCTCCTACTTTTAGTTTTATATCAAGATCGTACTCTGGTACTATTATTTCATTATTACAACCATTTAGATTTTCTTCTTCTACATTTATGATCCATTTTACAGGTATTCCTTTTTGAACTACTATGCTTTCATAACTTGAAGGCCATACGTCACTTCTTACAACTTGTTTACCATCTTCCATAGTAACCTCAGTTGTAATATTAGCTACAGCATCACTATTTCCATTGCCTGCATAACCTACCCCATAAAAACTCATTCCATTTTGGAACATAAATATTCCTAAGATTATCACTAATATACCGCTTACTGCTATCATTCTCTTTTTAAATTTTTTGTTTAACATAGAACTCACCACTCCTAATCCAAACATTAGGGGAAATGTCCCCGAACTAAATAAAAACATAGATATCGCCCCTTGAACTGCAGAGCCAGTTGAAAGAGCATAAAGCTGCATAGCTTGAAGTGGACCACATGGCATTAAGCCATTTAAAAGTCCTACATAAAATGGGGTAGATGTTTTTCCCTTTTCATATACCTTTTCTGCTATAAATCGTGGCATTCTAAGGTTAAATTTTCTTAGGAAAGGAAACATCTCTGTCATATTAAGACCCATTATTATCATAAAAATTCCAGCAAGCCCCATTACTACAGCCTTAGCAGTTCCTGAAAAGCTTATTACAGAACCCAAGGCGCCTGCTATTGCTCCTATTATTGTATAGGATACAATCCTTCCAAAATTATACTTTAGGCTTGGCATATAGACTTCATTTTTGCCTGCGCACTGGGATATATTTATACCCCCACACATTGCAATACAGTGCACTGAGGTCAATACCCCAATTAAAAATATAGTCACATATCCCATACCAGCTTTTGCTATTGGAAAATTGTTAAAAACATTTATAAGGCCTGAAACTCTGAGAAGCTGATATATTCCAAATAAGATAAATATACTTACAAGAACTTCTTTTACATTTGAATACAGTTTGTTTTCGTCTGCCGAATAACCCATTTTATCCAAAATTGCTACTATCTCGTCTCTGCTTATCTGAGTATCGTTATATTCTACAGTTACAGTGCCCGTATTATAGTCTGCTTTTACTGAATTTATAGAAAGTATCTTTTTTAGCCTATTTTCTATACTGCTTTCACATCCACTACAAGTCATTCCGCTTACTTTTAACTTAATTGTGCTGTACTTCATATCAACGCCCCCTCCTTATAATTATCCTATTATATGTATACCATTTTTATGTGAAGATTATATGAAGATGCCAAATAATAATTAAATATAAAAAATAATATTTTAGGCGCAATAAAAAATGAGGTCATCCAAAAATAGGCGATAACCTCACAAATAAGAACATATTTATATTTAAAAACCTTTATTTAGCGTAATTGTAATTTCGGTGCCCCTGCCTAATTGACTTTTGGCACTTATTTGGCCTCCATGTGCAAGGATTATTGATTTGACTATGGAAAGTCCGATTCCTGAGCCTCCGCTTTCTCTGCTCCTTGATTGGTCTGAGCGGTAAAGATAATCGAAAATATTTGGAATATCTTCATTTGGAATGCCTATGCCTGTATCGCTTATTTTTATCTTTAAATGCTCGTCATCGTGCTCAAAACTTATGCTTATAGAGCCAGAATCTGTGTATTTTACTGCATTTGAGATTAGGTTTATAAATACCTGACTAAGTTTATCCCTATCTGCAACTATATAAGTTTTTTCTTCGTTAAACTCAAGCTTTATGTTTTTTTTCTTAGCTTCTGCTTCAAAGGTTATTAGTATATTTTCTATGAGAGAACTTATCTCTATTTTTTGTTTATTCAATATAAGACTTTCATTTTCTATTTCAACGATTTTGTCTATGTCATCTATCATTCTCGTAAGCCTCATTATTTCCTCAAGGCAGCTCTTTAGTCTATCTGGTCTCGGCTCCAAAATCCCATCCATTATACCTTCTATATTGACTTGAAGGGATGTAAGAGGAGTTCTAAATTCGTGGGCAAAGTCGCCAGCCATTCTTTTTTGAATCTTCTGCTGAAGTTCAAGCGTATTGGCAAGATTATTGACGCTTGATACTAGCTTATCTAGTTCTTTTATATCAGAGATTGTTTCTATCCTATCACTATAATTTCCGCACTCTATTTCAGAGGTTTTTCTTATTACATCTTTTATAGGTCTTGATATCCTATTTGAAATTATATAGCCTGCACATACTGCTATGAAAAGAAATAAGGCTGATAAGGTTAGAAACCTTTTGTTTATCATATTTATAAATTCTACATCTTGCGCATTGTAATAAAATGGCCCATAATACCCCAAAACAGCGGTTCCATAAAACTCATTTTCGGTTTTTATCTCATAGGTTTTTTCGGTGTATTCTCCCTGCCAGTTTGGATACCTTTCCCTCATAGTCTGCTCCATGGCATCTATCATGTTATCACATTCCATTTTATTTACACAGCTCATGCAGAATATTTCTTTTCCTGAGCTGTCATGCACCATAAGCACAACCCCTCTATCAAGTGCATTTTCTCCAAGATTCATAAGAAATTCTTCGCTCCAGCTTCCTTTCAATACATACTGATTTAAAAGCTGACTCACGATTCCCTGGTTTAGATTTTCTTGATTTTCTATAACATATTTTTGAAACTGCTTTTCAATCATTACATTTGAGGTAATAAGCAAAGACAGCACAATGAATATAGATATGGTTACATAGGAAAGAATTAGTCTAGATTTTATGGAAAGCTTTAAATTAGTTTTGATTTTTGTTTTCATCTTAACCTCCAAACTTATATCCTATTCCTCTTACTGTAAGTATATACTGGGGTCTTGATGTGTCCGTTTCAAGCTTACTTCTCAGATTTTTTATATGAGAATCTACAATTCTGTCATATCCATCAAAATCTTCTCCAAGCGTCAGATTTATAAGCTCATCTCTTGTAAAGGTTTTTGAGGGGTGATTTATAAGCGTTATAAGGATTTTATATTCACTTGGCGTAAGATTTACCTTATTTCCCTGTTTTAATACTTCACACGAGTTTATATCAATCTCAAGATCAGATTCATTCCAGCTCATCTTATTAAAAAGCGGACTTTGCTCATTGCTGCATCTTCTTAAAATAGTATTTACTCTCGCTAATAATTCTTTGGGACTGAAGGGCTTTGTTATATAATCATCTGCACCTATGTCAAAACCAGTTAATTTATCATCTTCCGAAACCTTGGCAGTAAGCATAATTACAGGCACCCTCGATTTTCTTCTTATCTGCCTACATATGTCTTCTCCACTTATTTCTGGAAGCATCAGATCTAAGATTACAAGGTCAGGTGATTTTTTTTCAAATAATTCAATCGCTATACTGCCTGTTTCTGCTCTAAAAGTCTCATATCCTGAATTTTTTAGGTAAGCTTCTATCACCTCAGCGATTTTAGCTTCATCTTCTACGATTAATATTTTCTTCACAGCTGACATAGTATCTCCTTAAATCCTTAACTTAAATACTTTATTCAAATATTTTACTGTCGAGCACATTCTCCTGCTGAACCTTTTAGAATTTCTATCCCATGAATTACGGGTTCTTTTATAAATTCCAAACATTCTCCCACAGCCTTTGGACTTCCTGGAAGATTTATTATAAGGCTCTGCTTTCTGATTCCTGAAATCGCTCTTGAAAGCATTGCTTTTGGCGTTATCTGCAAACTTTTATATCTCATTGCTTCACTTATACCCGGAGTATGCTTTTCTAAAAGCGGAAGTGTAGCTTCTGGCGTAACATCTCTTACTGAAAATCCTGTTCCCCCTGAAGTTAGCACTAGATCAAGTTTCAATTCATCGCTACAATGAGTTATAGCTTTTTGAATTTCTTCTATTTCGTCGGGCACTATTATGTAATGCTTAAGTTCATAGCTATCTGAAAGCAGATTTTCAGCTACAACCTTGCACCCATCTTCTCTTTCGCCTCTTGAGCCCTTATCGCTTATTGTTATAAATCCATATGTTATCATATTGTTCTCCATTAAATTTATTCTATCAGTTATACTGCTTATTCTACTATTTCGATTTCATCTCCTACTTTTACCATTCCACCTTTTAGGATTATAGTAAAGATTCCCTGGGTAGGCATAATGCATTTTCCTACTTTTTGAGCTACCGCACAGCCTTTATGCGCATGACATTCTTTGCCTATCTGAGTTACCTCTTGAAGGGTTTCTCCTATTTTTAGTTTTGTGCCTACTGGAAGTTCATGAAGATTTATTCCCTCTGTAGTTATGTTTTCTGCAAAGTTTCCAAAACTTAAGCCTTCTGCACCCATTGCGGTCATTATATCTATAGACTCCTGAGCTAAAAGACTTACCTGTCTATGCCAATTCCCACCATGAGCATCATTTGCAAGTCCAAATTCCTCTACAAACATTCCCTCTTGAAGTGGATCCTTCATCTCGCCTTTTTTCTTTGATATATTTATTGATAACACTTTTGCTTTACTCATTTTCTTCTCTCCTCTTATAATGACCGCTTTTGCCGCCTTTTTTTTCTAAAAGATGTATTTCTCCTATTTCCATATCCTTATCTATCGCTTTGCACATGTCGTATATGGTAAGGGCTGCTACAGAACACGCCGTAAGAGCTTCCATCTCCACCCCAGTTTTCCCCTCATTGCTTACAGTTGCATATATATGTATTGCTGAATCCGACTCATCATATTCAAATTTTATATCGATTCCTGTTAACATAAGTGGATGACACATAGGGATAATATCCCAGGTTTTCTTTGCCCCTGTAATTCCTGCAACTTGAGCCACAGAAAGTACATCACCTTTTTTCATATGTCCCTGTTTCACTTTTTCAAAAGTCTCTGCATGCATTTTTATTTTTGCATGAGCAATGGCGGTTCTATCTGTAATGTCTTTACCGCTTACATCTACCATCTTTCCCCTGCCTTGTTCATTCATATGTGTAAATTCCATCTTATCCTCCTATTGTGCTCATGCCTCTTGTTATTATATTGTCTTCTAGTAAATGATGCTGCTCAGGTTTACTTTTTACAGCGTTCATTATAATTTCTCTTAAGTCTTCCCCTCCTCTTAGAGCCTCTTTGATGTCTATTTCTGTATTACTGTGAAGACAGGGTTTTAGTTTGCCATCTGAGGTAAGTCTCATACGATTACACTGATTGCAAAAATGTGAAGACATTGCAGTTATAAAGCCCACTCTACCTTTTGCATTCTTGTATCTGTAATATTTCGTAGGTGCATGTGGATCATCTGTAATCATTGGCTGAAGAGCTACTCTTTCAAGTATTTTTTCACAAGACATGAAATGTTTTTTTGCAAAGTCCTGCTGCGAACCAATTGGCATAAGCTCTATGAACCTTACATC
>JBOFWC010000277.1:0-19678 GCA_051653405.1 Proteocatella sp.
GTAGCCTAACGGCTGAATACGAACTATTTAAAAGTCAGGCCATTCAAAATTCGAATATTTTTTTGGCCTATTTGTAGTACCATAAAAACCGTAAATGAATTTTCATCAAAAATCATTGACAATTACTAGCTGGTCTAAACTATTCCAAATGATGCAAGTATAATTATAGCTACTACTGCAATCGTTGGTATTACAACCGTACACATTCCTATATCTGCATATGACTGTTTGTGATTAAGGCCAGTTATTCCAAGGAGTGTTATTACTGCTCCATTATGAGGAAGTGTATCTAATCCTCCACACGCTATTGACGCTACCCTATGAAGCACCTGAGGATTAAGTCCTATCTCTTTAGCATTTGCAAGAAATGTATCTCCCAAAGTAGAAAGTGCTATGCTTAGCCCTCCAGATGCTGAACCTGTTATGCCTGCAAGTGCTGATACTGAAATTGCTTCCGATATAAGCGGATTATCCGAAATTCCAAGCAAAAACATCTTTACTATTCCAAAAGCCGCAAGTGCTGAAATAACATTCCCATATCCCACTTCTGATGCTGTATTCATTATAGCTAAAAACGAGCCTTGAACGCCATTATTTATTGATGCAAGAATATTGTCGAATCGCTTATAATTTATTGCCATAGTCGCAAGCACTGCAAGAATAAGCGCTATTATAAGAGACCAACTTCCACTTACTTTGCTTATTGTAGTCCCATATGCTTCTAAATAGCTCCCATCTCTCATAGGCATTATATATCTTGATATGATAAAGTTTGCTACAAGTACTATTAATATAGGCGTTATAGCTGCTACAAATGACGGGATATTCGATTTATTTACTACAACTATATTCTCGTTCTTATGATCTCCATAACCCTCGCCTTTTTCTACAGCTTTTTTTATTCTTGTATTAATCCAAAACAGTCCTCCCCCAAACATTATCGCAGATGCTACTATTCCCAGTATTGGAGCCGCATATGCATCTGTTCCAAAAAATTGCATTGGAATTGCATTTTGTATCTGTGGTGTTCCAGGAAGAGCTGTCATAGTAAAGGTAAATGCTCCAAGTGCTATACATGCTGGAATAAAACGTTTTGGAAGATTAGATTCTCTAAACAGTGCAGCTGCTATAGGGTATGCTGCAAAAGCAACTACAAATAATGATACCCCCCCATAAGTAAGTACTGCACATGAAAGTACTATCGCAAGCACTTCTCTTTTTTTACCTATCTTTCTAACTATAAATTCTGATATAGCCTGCGCTGAACCCGAATCGTCCATAAGTTTTCCAAAAAGTGCTCCCAGTAAAAATACTGGGAAATATGATTTTACATAGCCACCCAAACTTACCATAAAAACTTCTGTATATGTAGCCATCAGGTGAGCATCTCCACCCGAAAAACTTCCTAAAAGTACTGCAAAAAGTGCCAAAATCGGAGCTAAAAGAATTACCGATATCCCTCTATATGCAAGAAACATCAATAAACCTAATGATAAAATAATACCTATTACACCAACCATACTGATTCCTCCTTATTCTATTAACCCGCAGTCCAACCGCCATCCATCGTAAGCGCTGAACCTGTTATGTGATTTGCCGCATCAGAACATAAAAATTTTACAGTTTCTGCAACTGCATCTGGTTCTATAAGTGTCTTTATTGCTGATTTTTGAAGCATTATTCTACTAACTACTTCTTCTTTACTTATTCCATGATTTTTAGCTTGAGCTTCAATCTGATTATCCACAAGTGGCGTTCTAACATATGCTGGGCATATTGCATTTACTGTTATTCCATCACTTCCACCCTCTAAAGCTGCAGTTTTGGTAAGCCCTATAAGCCCATGTTTTGCAGAAACATATGCTGATTTATACTCAGAAGCTACAAGTCCGTGGATAGAATCTAGATTTATTATTCTTCCCCATTTTTGAGATTTCATAAATGGCCAAACATATTTTGTTAATAAAAATGGAGCTGTAAGCATTAAGCTTATCATAAAATCCCATTTATCCTCTGGAAAAGATTCTATAGAACTTACATTTTGAACCCCTGCAACATTTACAAGAATATCTACCTTAGAATATTTTCCTGATACATAATCCACTAGAGCTTTACAATGTTCTCTCTTGCTTAAATCTCCAGCATAATAATCACACCCAAGCTCAGAAGATACTTCTTTTAATTTTTCTTCACTTATGTCTGCGATAACTACTTTTCCACCCTCTTGAGAGAGCATTTTAGCTACAGCAAGTCCAATTCCACTGGCTCCTCCTGTAACTATGCTTACTTTTTCATTTAACATATCCTACTCCTCCATTTAAAAATTATTTTAATACATCACTTCTTATATATTACATATAGCAAATTTCCTGCCAAATAAATCATGCTCCTAAAAAGCTTGATTTGTTCACTATTTACAAATAAAGCTTAATAAAAAAAGTATATCCTTACATTCTTTGTGTTTTTTTAACAAAAAATGTAAGGATATACTTACAATTATATTTTTTTCAGATTATTTTGTAAACTTTTCCGCACACTTCTTTTATTTACTAAATAAAGTGTCCGGTATTTCGTACAACTGTATGTTTTATCCGGATATTTCGTATTTTTTCATTTTCTCATAAAGACTTGTTCTACTTATTCCTAAAACATTTGAAACTAGAGTCTTATTGTTGTTATTATGTATAAGTGCATTTATTATTGCATTTTTTTCAGCTTCATCCATTATATCTTTAAGGGTTTTAGAAGAAAATTGAGATGTTTCTACCCCAAAAAGAAATTTAGGAAGATGGATTGGAAGTATTATATTTTCTTCTCCTAAAAAATTTATAGCTCTTTCAAGTATATTTTCGAGTTCTCTAACATTTCCAGGCCAATCATATTGTTTTAAACACTCTACAGCTTTATCTGAAATCTTTTTTTGACTAAGTTCCTCTTTCTTCGAAAGCTTTCTAACCAAAAAATCTGAAAGTGGTGCTATATCTTCCTTCCGTTCTCTAAGCGGCGGTACTTCTATAGTTATAACATTTAGCCTGTAGTATAAATCTGCTCTAAATTCACCATTTTGAACCATATACTCTAAGTTTTTATTTGTAGCTGCAACAATTCTTACATCAACTTGCTCTCTTATATTGGATCCTACTTTTTGAATTTCTCTGTCTTGTAAAAATCTAAGCACTTTGACCTGCATAGTCATTGGCAGGTCCCCTATCTCGTCTAAAAAAATAGTTCCATAGTTTGCAGCTTGAAAAAGTCCTATTTTCCCTCCTTTTTTAGCTCCCGTAAAGGCACCTTCCTCATATCCAAAAAGTTCTGATTCCATAAGTTCTGGAGGAATAGACCCACAATTTATACATATAAACGGTCTATCTCTTCTTTTGCTAGCACTATGTACTGAATGCGCAAATAATTCCTTCCCTGTACCACTTTCTCCAAGTATTAGCACATTAGAATTTGTCTTTGCTATTATATTTATCGTCTTCTTTAAATTTTTTATATTTGAACTTACTCCTATTATATCCTCCAATGCATATTTTGAAGAATTCATCTTTATAAATCTACTTTTGTAAAGATTTAACTCTGTAGTCATCCTATTCATTTTTTCATAGAGTTTTTTTAAATCATCGACATCTTTAAATAAAACTCGTCCAAAAGCTCCAACTACTTTTCCATCTTCTTTTATGGGCATCCTAGTTGCTATCATGTTCTTTCCGTTTATCTTTTGAGCATCTTCTATTTCTGGAATTCCAGTTTTAACTACATTGATAAGCCTTGTATTTTCTATTATTTCACCAACAGGCATTCCTATAGCTTTTTCTCGCTTTATCCCTAAAAACTCTGCATAAGCTTCACTTATTTCCTCTATATATCCTTCTACATTTACCAAAACTACCATTTCATTTGTCGAATGTATTATTGAATCTAAAAACGTCTTTGAACTTATACATTCATTTGTCTTTATGCAATTTTCCAAGTTTTATTCTCCTTTCACCATTCTTTATAATATCTAGATTTACATCTAAAAAATCTGCCTATTCAATTTGAAACGGCAGCTTTTATTTTGGGCAGTTATTTTTAATTTAGAGTTATTTTATGTATTATTTTAATTATATCATATATATTATCTTATTTACTATCTTAAAATATTGTATTAATATATCATTTACTTTTCTTTAAATATACTTTAGAATATCTATATGTCAATCTATTTAAATTCTGGAGTTATTTATGCAAAATACAATGTTAAAAATAGGTATGAGAAATATAAAAACTGCTACCGCTGTTTTTATAGACTTGTTGATTTTTGAACTTTTAAAGCTTGAAAATCCTTTTTATGCATGCATAGCCTCCGTTATATGCATGCAGCCAACGGTTGAAGATACTATAAAATCTGGCAAACATAGACTTATAGGTACTGCCATAGCAGGTGTAGTAGGCTTTATTGTCTATTATATTGCTGAAAATCTACTTGGACCTAAAAGCTATTTATTTCTGATTCCTCTAGGCATAATTTTTCTGATTAAATTATGCGTATTGTTAAAAGTACCGTCTTCAGTTTCTATATGTTGTGTCGTTTTTATAAGTATTCAAACTACACACAGAATATATGGAGATAATAACCTTTATCCTATAACTAGAGTTATTGAAACTTTTATTGGCATAATCGTTGCCACCTTAGTAAATAAATATATGAATTTTAAAAAACAGATATAATTCAAAGTGTCTGCTATATTTGACATACTATTTTATAGTGATATAATATAGTTTATAATACTAATTTAGGTTTAATTTTTAATTAAAAGAGAAGTCAGGTGTAATTCCTGTGCGGTCCCGCCGCTGTAATAGAGTAGTTTCTTTCAGATTAAACCACTGAATAACGGGAAGGTAGAGAGAAACGTAGATGCTTAAGCCAGAAGAACTGCCTAAATTATTCTAATCATAATTCTACGAGAGATAGGAGTGTGTTTTAATGAAAAAATTTGAATTTGATTCAAAAAGTCTTTTTGACATTGCGGATGAGATAGCCTTGATTTTTGATAATCTAGACAATATACTCGACAATGATGAAAAAACTACAGCTTCACAAAATCTAATTGAGCTTGAATTTGAAAAATTTAAAATTCTGCTAGGAAGATATATGGGAAAATGTTTAGCTACAGTATGTGAACCTTTTAATGAAAGTCTATACTCAGTAAGTCTTAAAAAATGTGTAGAAATAGGATTCCTGCCTGAAATATCTGATGAGTTCTACTCATTTATAGGAAGAGTAAACCCTCTCTCAAGTTCAAAAAACAGAATTTCTGCAGAAGATATTTCTAGCTTCTACAAATTAAATTATGCTAAGCTAAATATTCTCCAAGAACATATCTTTAATACAGGAAGTAAATATATAAAACATTAATATAACAAAGCCTACCAAAATTTATTGGAGGCTTTTTAATTTATAAAATCCTCATCATCAAAACTTATAACAACTTATCATTACAAGTTAAATAGAATATGTAAAATTGGAAGTATGAATGGTACTGCAAAGGTAAGTATCGTTCCTGTAATCAGTGTAACTAAAACAAATTCTTCTCCTGTATATTTTGTCACTGGAACAAGCATCGTGTCCATATTTCCAGCTGCTCCTGCAGATATAATTCCGCCTTTTCCAAATTTAGACAATAAAGGAAGTAAAAGAACAACAAGAAATTCTCTAAATACATTGACTAGAAATCCATATATACCTTTTTCTGCTCCATATACCTGACTCATATAAGCTCCTGTAACGCTATAATAACTCATACCCGAAGCTGATAAAACTGTCATTTCTAAAGGTAGATTCAAAATTACACCTGCAAATATACCTGCTATAAAACTACCTATAAAAGTTGTTATTGAAATTAGAAGAATTTTCCAACCTACAAGTTTTATATGCTTGAATATATTCCTATTTCTACTCAAACTTATCCCTACGCCAGTATAAAGCAATACCAGTGAAATAAATAAAAAAGATTCCACTGGCAATTTAATATTTTTTCTTAATAAGATAAAACCTATAATTGCACCTAAAATTAAAAATATAGGGATCATTAAAAATTCTCTCATATCACTATTTTCATTATAATTAATGTCACTTTTTCTAGTTATAATTTTATCTAATTTTATAAATTTTCTTTCGATTATTGAAGTTACAGTTGCGCTGAAAAATATTGATAATAAAGCTATACTTATACAATTTATACCTATATTACCAATATTAATTAGTATAATTTCATTTAACCCTATGTTAAGCCCTATGGTAAACATAAGCAAAAATAATGCTGAGTTTACTATAGTATCAACAATTTTATGTTCTATTTCTAATAATCTCCCTGTTCCTATGAAAAACCCTGTACATAAACACACAAATGGCATAATAGTCATGTCAGACTCCCTATTCCAAAATTAAAAGTGAATTATTTCCTCTTTCAAATTTTCTGCATGCACCTGTTTCAAAATGTAATTTTGCTATTCCTAAGTCTACTAAATCAAATTCATTCTTATCGTTTACAAAAATACGAATATTATCTTTTATATATTCAAGTCTAACTGGTTGTCCATTTTTTGCTGATGGCGCTTTTGATAGAAGTTCTATCCCTTTTTTAAACCACACTGGTATAGTATTAGTATCAGATATATAAAACTCTTCTAACTGCTTTATTTTTCTATGAGTAACTGAATGAATAATTCTTTCTCTTAAAGATTTTTCCGTATATGAATAACCTATAGTTAAAACACATACTAGTTTTTCTTCTGCTTGAGTATTAAAAATAATATCATCTGGATCAAAGGTTCCCCCTACCCAACAAGTTCCAAGGCCCATCTTTGTAGCTTCTAAAACGATTCGTTCTCCATAATATCCAATTTTTTCTTTTAGATGTTCATCATCATTTAATCCTTTTAAGGCAATTACACTTCTTACACCTTTAAAAAAGCCATAGCTTTTTTTAAAACCTAAAAAAGCTTCTCTTGCATCATCTATAAGTGCTATTCTTAAATTTTGCTCTTCATTAATTTCACTTATAAGCTTTTTTAACTTTATCATTTTTTTTATATCGATTTCTTTTTCTAAATATAAACGTCTAGATTCTCTTATATTTATTGCTTGAATATCATTCATAAGCTTCCTCTTCCTTTGTTTAAAGTGTAAATTATGATAAATTTACCCGAATTAAAGCCGAACTATTCATAATTCTACTTCATCATTTTATTCCATTACTTCATATTATACATGTGATTTAATGGCCCACTTCCTTTTCCTAAATTTAGCCCATCTTTTAAAGCTCCTGTAAGATAGGCTTTAGCATTTTTCACACTATCTTTTACAGATAAACCCTCAGCTAAATTACATGCAATTGCAGATGATAATGTGCATCCAGTTCCATGCGTGTTATCATTTTGTATTCGCTTTCCCTCAATCCAGCAAATTTCACTTTCTGACAGTATTAAATCACTTGCATCATCTCCTATATGCCCACCCTTTACAAGCACCGAACCTTTAAGCATATTTGAAATTATTTTTGCACTTTTTTCCATATCTTCTAAAGATTCAATTTTTATTCCTGAAAGTACTTCTGCTTCAGCTACATTGGGAGTTATTATATCTGCTATTGGTATCAGTGTATTTTTTACAGCTTCTATAGCTTCTTCTTTTAGAAGTTTACTTCCACTTGTAGCTACCATAACTGGATCTACTACTATGTTTTTTGCCCCGTAGTATTTAAGTCTTTCTACAATAACTTCTATTATTTCTATATTTGACACCATACCTATTTTTACAGCATCAGGAAAAATATCTGTAAAAACTGAATCTAATTGCATTTTCACAAATTCTGGAGAAATATCACTAACGCCAGAAACTCCAGTCGTATTTTGTGCTGTAAGCGCGGTTATTACACTCATAGCGTACATTTTATTTGAAGTAATAGTTTTTATATCTGCCTGTATGCCTGCTCCCCCACTACAATCTGAGCCTGCTATCGTAAGTACCTTTTTCATTTTATTCCTCTCCTTTTATCGTCTTTACTATCTGAGTTACATTCTCAAACTTTATAAAATTAACATTTTCTCCATAGGTGCTTAACAGCTCTTTATCTTCCTCAGTGAGCTTATCTTGTGTTTTTTTACTTATTGATTTTTTAAGCATGGACATCATAGTCTTATGAATAGGCCCTAGCTTTTTATAATCCATAGCTCCTCTTAAATGAAATATTTCTGCACTATCTATAATCTCAATTGGTAAAGTTTTATGCATACTAAGCTTTATATTTTTTATATTTTCTGCATTATTGGTATCTGCAAGACCAACTGTAAAAATTATAAGCTTTTTATCCTTTATTTTATCGTATATTTTAATTATGCTATTTATACCATTTATTCCCCCAGCATAAAGTCCGCCACCATAAACAATTTTATCATATATACTAAAATCAATATTTTTAATTTCTCTTTCTTCAAAAATATCAGCATTTACACTTTCTGCTATCCAATATGCATACTGCTTTGCTGAGCCATATTTAGATTTATATATTACTACAGTTTTCATAAAAACCTCCTTATAAGTTATACAGCTTATATCTCAATTTCTTCACCAAGTATATATCTCATTTTTATATTTCTATCATCTCCTAAGTAGCAAAAACGTTCAAGCCTCTCAATTGGAGTTAATCCATCGTTTCCAAAATTATTATCATCTATAATGAGTGCATTAAAACAGTATCCCTCTTCAAATGAACCTACTTTATCAAAAAATCTTCCACCTGATTTTGTAGCCATATAGAAAGCCTCTGATAAGTTTACTGCTTCAAGTGAAGAGTCATACATATTTCTTATCTTTGAATGCTGTATAGTAGTAGCTATAGTTTTATATATTCCTGCACTTACGCCTGCTCCAATATCACTTCCTAACGCTAGATTCATTCCCATATCAAGCAGCTTTCTCACTGGCATTATTCCTCCTGCATTTACATTAGATGTCGCATCCGGACAATGAACTGCCATACAATTAGGCCTATTCATTAATTCAAGAACATCATCATCCATGAAGATACAGTGTGCCATTATTGTAGGTGTTTGTCCCAGAAGATTGTTTTTGTAAAATATTTCAGCTCCATTTTTGTAAGATGGGAAAAGCTCTCTTACAACCTTCATTTCGTTCACTGCCTCACAAAGATGCGAATGGACAGGGGCCTCATAGTTTGCAGCAAGCTTTCCAAGTCCTTCCAATAATTCTTCACTACATGTTATAGTAAACCTTGGAACAACTGAAGCAAACACATTGCCTTCAGATTTATTTTCTTTTAAAAACATTTCCGTTTCTTCTATAGAAGTTTGTGTTTTTTCAATATAATAATCTGGACTATTTTGATCCATATTCAACTTCCCTGTAAATGCAAACATTTTATATTCTTTTAATATGTTAAATAGAATTTGAGATGCTTTATAATGAATAGAAGGAAAGCAATTCACATGAAGTGTACCTTGTTTTAAAAGTTCTTTAACAAATAATCGGTATACTCTTTCAGCATGAATCTCATCCTTAAATTTAGCTTCATTTGGAAATGTATATGTGTTAAGCCAATCTAGAAGTTCTTTATCCATTCCCATCCCTCTTTGCAAAAATTGAGGGGCATGGACATGCATATCACAAAAACCTGGAATAATAAGAGAATTTCCCCAATCTATTACATTTTTCTTTTCAAAATTTTCCGGAAGGTTTTTTGATATTTCTATTACTCTTCCATCTGCTACAATTATGTATGAATCTTCCTCACAAATAAGCTTATCTTTACTTTTGCTATATATTATATTCCCTCTATAAACCTTATACTCATTATAAATATTCATATTTTTCTCGCTTTCTTTTTATTTTCTGTCAATTATCCTTTATTACATTATACCTCAAATGTAAAAATTCCCTCAAGCAATAATTGAGGGAATTTTTACTTTTATTTTTTTCTGCACCATTTTTCGCATGAATCTATACGTTTTATACAGCCTATCTGACTTGAATTACAAGCTGGACAAATTGATTTATCTTCCTTACAATTTATTTCATAAACCGTTCCGCAATCCATACATTTTAATCTGCAATGCTTTGATGTATAGTGTCCACCACCAATTCTTATAGCTTTTCCTTGAGTAAGTGCTTCTGCAACTTTTTTTCTAGCACTATCTATTATATTTTGAAAAGTTTGTCTAGATATCTCCATCTTTTCTGCGCACTCTTCTTGATTAAGTCCTTCTATATCTTTAAGACGCATCGCTTCCAGTTCTTCTACTTTTAGATTTATCTCTTCTATTTCACATTTTACTTTTCCTAAAGGCGTAAAATAGGTTGCATCTGGAAAAAAATCTACTCTTCTAAATTTTGTTGGTCTTGGCACACTAATCCTCCTGTACTATAACATTTAACTTTATATTTCCAAACATTCATTTAAAATCATATATGTGTACTCTATTATTTCATTACAAGTTACTCCATTTGATTTTAATTCAATACACTCAAATGTACCATATTTTTCTTTCAGTTTTCCCATCATTAGTTTTGCATATTTTCTAGATTCATTTTTATCAGATGAATTCTCTCTTCCCTTAGTAGCTCCAAGTGCAATTATTGCTCCTGTTATAGCCCCACAAGTAGCTCCAGATGCCATCCCTGATCCAAAAGGGCTTGCTAATGATACTGGTATTTTAAGATCATTGTCTTCATTAAATGCTTTTATCATTGATTCTGCACAGTTATATCCTTGTTTGTAATATTCTAATACGTTTGCCATATTTCTCCTCTTAAAATTTATACATTATTGATATTTATTATAACATTTCTCAAATATATATTATACACCTTTTTTAGTTATCGTCAAATGCCAATAAAAATCAAAGAACTCATCAATCTCTAATTTCAAGAGTCTTGATGAGCTTTTTTAATCATTAATTTTAAGTTTTAGAGCATTTCTATAAATGCGGCAAGTCTAGTTCTAAGTTGCCCCTCATCAGAAGCACTATAGTCAGTTTCTACTCTTATATGAGGAACTCCCATTTCATTTGAAATATCTTTTATAAGCTTCGACTCTATATTATAAGTATGACATGCCTGTAGTATAATCTCAACTACTCCGTCTACCTTGTATTCTTCTATAAGTTTCTTTATGTGTTCCATTCTATTATCATTTGGACTTATTACAGAACATCCTATAGATAGATATTTATCAGCTACAGCTTTTACAATATCTGTTGCTTCTTCATCTATCATTTTCCCTGCATTTTTTATTCCTCCACAGTTTTCAAAACAGACTACTACACCACCTTCTTGATCTATGACGTTTACAGTTTTATCAATTACACCCCCCATAGGACACCCTGTTATTAATATTCTCTTAGCTTCTTTACTTACCCTTTTTTCTCCAGCATTATATTCATCAAGTGTTTTATCTATAAGTTTTCTCATCTTTTCGCATTTTCCATCAAGGTCAAATTCATAGTTAAGTCCATCTATAACCGTCCCCATTTCAAAGCCTGTAAGTGGAGGTGGTACTAATTTTCCAAGTTCTAAAAATTCAACGTGAAGTTTTCTATATTCATTACGCTTTCTTACACTCGCTCTTATCATTTCATCGGTGACAATTTTCCCAGTTTCTGTTTCTAACCTCTCTCTTAATAGCTGAACCTCTTTTGCCCAAATATCCCAAGAGTAATCTCTATCTATAGACTGTGGCAATTGCATAACATGAACATTTTTAGTTTGTCCAAGAAGTTCAAACATCTTCTTTTTAGCATCACATGTTGTTTCCCCAATTATAATGTCTGAAAAATAAGTATATGGACAGGTATCTGTTATAGCAAAACCATAGCTTGATTTTATAAGTGGACAAATATTCTTAGGTAGATGTGCTTCAGCCTCTATTATTGGTTCTTCTGAAGAACCACAAAGACTTACCGGAAGTATTCCTGCTGCTTCTATAATTTCTAGAGGTGTAAATGCACAAAATATTCCTGCAATCATTCCTCCTTCATCTTTTATATTTTTAACTTTAATAAAACCATTCCTTCTAGCTTCTGTGTATTCCTCAAAATGTGCTGGCATTATATATTCTTTCATAATACTCTCCTTAAATTTTATTTATACTTTCTAATTATATTATAAAATGCCTTAATTTTAAGAAATACATTTATAGTTTTATTTTATAGTTAATATAATATTTTTCTATATCGTTATATATATTTCATATGAAAATGCATGTTTTGAGACGGATATCCAAGTTTAGTATAAAAACTATATGCTTTTTCATTTGAAAATTCCGAAAAAAATTGAATCCGTTTATATCCATTTTTTTCTGCATATGCTTCCAAAAAATCCATTACTACTTTTCCGACTCCAACCCCTCTGTACTGTTCCATTATATATAAATCATCTAATACTAGTGCTCTTCCTCCACCCCAAACACTAAATATGCTTAATAGATTCATAAAACCAATAACATTATTATCCTTCTCTATAAACATTAATTTTATATGTTCTTTATTTAAAAGTGATTGAGCAAAAATATTTCTCAAATTATCTTCTTTTACATTTGAAGTATGACTCCAAAACTCCTCATCCTTAATTTCATATTTCATAAACTCTAGGTTTAATTCCACCCACTTTTCAATATCTTTTAATTCACAGTCTCTTATAATCATAACTCCTCCTTGTATTTTACCTCTTTTTCAATAGGTATTTTTATTATAAATCTGCTTCCTCTATCTAATCTACTTTCACAATAAACTTCTCCATCGAATTGAAGGGTTACAATTTCATGCACTACAAATAGTCCTAACCCTAAGTTATCACTACCCATTTTTGTTGTAAAAAATGGATTAAATATATTTTCTAAATCCTGTTTTGATATACCTCTTCCATTATCACCATATTCAACAATTATAAAATTATTTTTTTTATAAAAATCTATGGTTATTTCCCCATTATCTTTATTTTCAAATCCGTGAATTATAGAGTTATTGATAAAAACATTAATTATTTGTATAAAAGAAGAAACGCTACCTTTTAATCTTATTGATTCGGATGAATTTACAATTATATTTACTGATTTTTGCAAAATATTTACATTAGAAATGACTCTATCTAACGCTTCCTTTATATCGAAAGTTTCATTATCTTTCATATCCCTTACATTAGCTATAAGCTTTAAGTTTTCTATTAATTTGTAAGCTTTATCCAAGCTTTTTTGAATTATTTGATTTGCCTCTAATATTGATTTTATATACTTATTACATTCATAATAATTTTCACACTTAGTTAAATTAAGTTCCTCAAGCTTTTTTACACTAACTTCTATATAATCATTTGCGGTTATAGAATTCCCTATTGGAGTATTAATCTCATGAGAAACTCCTGCAATTAATACGCTTAAAGAGGCTAACTTTTCTGAACGAATCAATTTTTTTTGCATTTTCTCTAGGTTTTTAGTTCTCTCCCTTACTTTTGACTCCAAATATAGGTTATTTTCTTCAAGGTCTTTAAGTGCATTATCTCTTTGCATAATCATAAAATCAAGCTTTTCTATCATATTGTTAAATGATTTTGAGAACTCCCCAATTTCATCTTCTCCTAAAATAGGAACTTTTTCATTAAGATTTCCATTTGAAACCTTTGAGGTGAATTCATTAAGTATTTCAAATGGTTTACTTAGTTTTTTGGTAAGCACGATTAAAATAATTATCTGTATAGTTATCATAATTGTCACCGAGAGTAAAAATATAATATTTTGAAATGAAATCTCCTTATTTCTATAGTATGTAGTATATCCCATAGTCACAGTTGCAATTATCTGTTTGTCTTCACTATACACCGCATCTTTAAAAAAAATTATATCTCTTTCTAAATATTCTTCTCCATTTTTCTCTTTTTCTAAAAGCACGTCTCCATTAGAACTTGTTATTTCTATATAAGCAAGTTCCTTATCTTTCATTATAGCTTCAGCGGCTAATTTTATTCCTGGATTATTAAAATGCCATATCGGATTAGAAAATTGATTAGAAACATTGTTTCTCAAAAAAACTATCTTTTCTTCTACGTCTCTGTTAGTGTTTTCAATAAGCATTACCGTTCTAAATACACCATAAAAACTCATAGTTATAACTGAAACCACCACTATTATAACTATAAATTTTCTATATATACTTTTGTTTATATAATTAATAAGTTTTGAAAACACAAGTTTTATCCCCCAATCAAATTATTTTACTAAAGTGCTAATAATTTCATCATATTTACCATTTTCTTTTATTATTTTTAGGCCCGCATTAAATTTATTCATTATTTCTAATGAATTTTCATCTGTTTTATTAATTAACATATACAGATTTACAGTTATAAGTTTTTTTTCTAGTGTTGCAAATTCATCCTCTCTTCCTGGAAAAAACTTGGATATTATATACCACCCTACGGCTTCATCTTCATTTATTATATCTACATTCCCTTTATCCAAAGCATTAAATGCTAATTCTAAAGTCGAATAAAGTTCATAGTTAAACTTGTTTTCAGGCTTTTCAAAATCCTTTTCATACGTATATGCATATACACCTCCGAATTTAAACTGCCTTAAGTCATATATGGTTTTATAGTCTGGAATTTCCACTTTCATATTTGGATTAACCTTCTTATAGAATATTTTAGAACTACTTTCTAACACCACATCTGAATATAAATAATCCTTTGATCTCTCTTCTTTGTAGAGCCACGGAAAAGTCCCCCATGCGTCTTCATACTTTACCATTTCGAGTGCCCTAGCCCATGGTTTAAATTGAAATTCACATTCTAAATTAGCTGCCTTCATTGCTTCTATAACAATTTGTGACCCAATTCCATATGATTTCATCTCCTTCGATGTAAATGGTGGCCATTCATCAATTACTATAATTATTTTACTTGATTTTTTTGAATTTTCATTAGAATCTTCAATATGATTTTCAGCTATTTTAGGATTTATTTTTGTACATCCTGAAAATAATACTATCCATATTATAAAAAAAATGCTTATTTTAGTTTTCAAAATCTCACCCCTTTAGCTAATTTTATGTTCATTTAATATTTTTTCATATTCGCCTGAGTTCTTTATCTTACTTAAAGCATTATTAAAGGCTTCGAGCTTTTTTGTTGCTAATCTATCTTCTTTGGTCACTATAAGATAAAACTTTTCTTCTGAAAGTTGATTTTTAAAAGTTGAAAATTCTTTTTCTCTTCCTGGAAACATATTAGATATTATATGCCATCCTACTGCTTCTTCTTCACAAATTATATCTACCTTTTCACTATCTAAAAGTCTAAATGCAGATTCTGCATCAATTGAAAAATCATATTTAAATTGATTTTTACTATCTTCTAAATACGGTTCATAGAAATATCCAAAAACTCCTCCAAATTTATATGCTTTTAAATCATCTAAACCCTTAATTTCTATATTCGGATTTTTGATTAAATTATTTGTTTTTTTATAAAATACAGCTATATTAGAACTCATTATTGGATTTGAATAATAATATTCTTCTACACGTTCAGCTGTGTAAAACCAAGGAAAACTTCCCCAGGCATCTCCATACTTTACCATTTCAAGACATCTAGCCCATGGTCTAAATTGAATTTCATACTCAAGCCCAGCTTCCTCCATAGCCAAAGCTACTATCTTTGAAACCATTCCATATTCTTCCAAATTACTAGAAGTATATGGTGCCCATTCATCCGTTACAAGAAGTAATTTTGTACTACTTTGAATTTCTAAATCATTTTTATTTTGCTCAATATCAGGGTTTATTTTATTGCAGGCTGAAAGTAATATTATTATGCTTATCACCATAAATATTTTTTTCAAATACCCCACCTCTTCTCCCAAACTTTATAATTCAGTTTATACCCTAAAAGCTACAATTTAAGTCAAATTTTGAACATAAAAAAAACACTACAGAAGTCTCGCTCCCATAATGTTTTTCTATCTTATAATTACTATTTTTGATTTTTTAAATGTTGTGCAACCTTAACATCTTCCTTTGATATATGGTTGAAAAGCCATCCTGCAATAAGGTTATTTATTTTTCCAACTATTGCTACTGTAGGCCCCTGTGCATCAAGCTCTGAAAGTAATGCTTTTACTTGTGAAACGAAGCTCTCATGAAGTTTCTTGTGATTCTGATAGTCTGGATAATTGCTCTTCATCTGTAATTTTTCTTCGTCTCCAAAGTGCTTATTTGTGTAATCTAATAAAAATTTTCCTGTTTTTGCAACATTTTCTCTTCCTTTACCAGCCAAGCATGAATCTAAAAAGTCATTAGCTGCTTTTATAAGTTCCTTATGCTGATTATCTATAGTAATATTTCCTATTTCTAAACTATCTTTCCATTTAAATGACATGATTGCCTCCCGATTTATTTGCTCTGTTTTATATGTGCTGAAACTTTTGTGTCTTCTTTAGATATATGGTTAAAAAACCATCCCGAAATAAGATTATTTATTTTTCCAACCATGGCTACACTAGGACCTTGCGCTTCTAAATCAGAAACTAAAATTTTTACTTCTGATACAAAAAACTCATGTAATTTTTTATGATTTTGATAATCTGGATAATTGCTCTTCATCTGAAGTCTCTCTTCGTCCCCAAAATGTTTTTTTGTATAGTCTAGAAGGAACTTTCCTGTACTTTGTATCTGTTCTCTACCTTTTCCTTCTGAACAGGCAGTTAGTAGTTGATTTGCAGCCTCTACTAGTTCTTTATGTTGCCCGTCAATAGTCATATTACCTGTCTCTAAGCTATCTTTCCATTTAAATGCCATTTCGCGCCTCCTAATTGATTTTGTACTTATTAGTAATTATTTCTATTAATAAATATAACATAGCCTTAGAAATATTTCTAGTCTTTTTTGATAAAAAATTATTCTAATGCTACATTTGCAGCAAGAGATATGCCATCAATATCAAAATTTACACAAAAAACTTTTTCTACATTCACGTTAACTTCTATATCTTCACCATACATTAATGCCGGAACTGAAATATCAACGCCAAATCCCATATCAGCTAATTTTATGGTTGCATTTGCTGTAAGCATATTGGAAAGCTCTGAAATCGCACTTTTTGCCATTTCATCAAATTCTTCAACAGGCATACCCATCATCATAGTGGAAGCAATCTGTTTCGCTCCATTTAAATCTATATTATATACAACGTTTCCCTTTTTATCTCCTACAATACCTATAGTTATTATGACTCCCGAAACTTGCATTTTTTTTCCTTTTACATCAGTTGATTTTAAAACTACACTTGAAAATCCAAGCTGTGGCATAACTTCAGTTATAGATTCTACAAAAGGTCTGAGTAATTTTACATCCATTGCTCTTCCTCCTTCTTAAAACCTACATTCATGAACATCTCTCCCATGTCTGTGTCTATTAGGAATGATCTATTTTCTACACCTCCAATATTTACAGTTAAATCTTTTCCATGGAAAACCATAGGCGGAGAAACTCTAAGTCCAAGAGATTTATTCATAGTATTTAACAGTGAACAAGCATTACCTGATATTATATTTGCAAACTCACTTAAAAATATAACAGCATCTTCTATTTTCATATTTTCATCTGCCGCCATTTTTTTCGTGAAATCTAACGCTAGCGAATCAGACATATCTACAATAAATCTTCCACTATGTCTTCCAATTATCCCTACCGCAACAGATATTCCAGCTGATTTTTTAGAAGCATCATCTAAATTAACCACTTCTTTTACTACAGGCTCACCACCCATAGTTCTCTTTAAGTAGTTATATATAGCTTCTTTAAATGCAGCCTTATAGTTTTCCTCAAGAATACTGTAAAGTTCATCTCCTGAAAAAATTCTATCCACTGCAATACTTAGATCTTCTTGATCAAGTGGTTTTTGAAGATATGCTTTTACACCCACTTTTTTTGCTTTTTTTATAATTTCCTCATCCATCATCGAACTTATGACCACTATTTTTATGTCTTTATGTTCCTTTAAAATAAGCTTTGAACATTCAATTCCATCTCCATCTGGCAAAGTCATATCCATAGTAATTAAATCTGGTTTTATTTCAGAAGCCATTGCAACTGCATCTTTTAGATTCTGTGCTGTTCCAACTACTTCTAGGCCTATCTTTTGGATCATATTCTTTAAAAATGATATAGAAAAGCTAGAATCATCTACTATCATTACTCTTATATTGTTCATATATACACCTACCTTGTGATATTAATAGTTTTTTATAAAAAAATAATTACAGTTATTATACCACAAATAGCTTGAAATTATTTACACGAGTCATTAAAAACACAAATTTTTCAAATATTTTTTAAATTTTCTTCAAAATTTCATATATGCAGCTACAAGTATAATCTATATCTTCCTTATTATTAAAATATCCTAAACTAAATCTAACGGTTCCCTGAGGAAACGTTCCATAAAATTGATGCGCACTCGGACTACAGTGAAGCCCACATCTATTTTGTATATTATATTCTGATTGAAGTATATAAGAAACCTCTGCATTGTCAATGTTTTTAAAATCCAATGAAATTATAGCTGTTCTAGCTTCAATTTTGTTCTTCGATATTATCTCAAAATCATCTTCGTTTTGATCTATTTCAACAAGTCTATTGTAAAAATATCTAAATAACTCAACTTCTTCTTTCCTTATGTTTTCAATTCCTTTTTCATTTAAAAAATCTAGTGCTGCCTTTAATCCAAATATCCCAACAATATTTTGAGTCCCTGATTCAAATTTATCTGGCATAAATGAAGGCTGCACTTCTAAATCAGATATACTTCCAGTCCCTCCTTGAATAAATGAATCCACATTTTTCTCCAGCTCTGGAGAAATTACAAACCATCCTATTCCTTGCGGTCCAAATAAAGATTTATGTCCCATAAAGCAAACACAATCTACATTCATAGCTTTCATAAAACTCCAGCACTTTGCGCAGAGTCTAGAATAAATGGTACTTTATATTTTTTACATATGTTTCCTATTTCCTTAATCGGCAATATATCACCTGTAACATTACTACTATGAGTCATAATTACAGCTTTTGCTCCTTTTCTTAATTCATTTTCTAAATTGATGAGTCCTGCTTCAATATCAGTTATCAAATCCACCTTTATAATATCTGCTCCTACAAAGTTAAGCGGCCTAACAACTGCATTATGCTCTACCATGCTTATAATAACTCTATCATTTTCTTTTATAAATCCTTTGACAATAACATTTATACTCTCAGTTATATTTTTTGTAAAACATACATTTTCCGGATAATCAAAATTAAATAATTTACAAATCAATTCCCTTGTTTCATAAACTATATCTTCTGCATTTTGAGAATCTTTGTATACTCCTATCCCTATATTAGTTCCTATATTAGACATATAATCTACTACATTCTCAATAACCTGCTTTGGTTTAGGAAAAGTCGTGGCTCCATTATCTAAATAAATTCTTTTCATTTTATCCTCCAATAATAATCTAGTATGTTTTAATTTTACAATAAATATCAAGCATTAGTAATAGTTAAGTGTATTTTTTTATGTATTTAATTATTCTATAATCATCATAAGATTTATCAATAAATATCATTTGCCATTAATGTTATA
>JBOFWC010000278.1:0-4710 GCA_051653405.1 Proteocatella sp.
ATTATTGTATCAATCCCGTTTTCGTGAGCTTCTTCTATTATCCTATTATTTATGCCATATCCATCTTTCACTCTATGAGGAAGTATATATGAACAATTAGCACCTAATCTTTGTAAGCCTTTAAATGCTATAGCCCCACTTATTATCCCATCAACATCATAATCAAGTGAGATTAATATTTTTTTATTATTTTTGATATCTTCTTTTATTGACTCTACGGCTTCTTTCATTCCATTTAATAGAAATGGGTCATGAAGCTGTTCTCTTTTTGGATTAAGATAATTGTATATGTCCACTTTAGTTTTAAAATCTTTTTTTGAAAGAAGTTTTGCGACAAGTGGATCTAGTTTGAAATCTTGTAATATATCATTGTGATTAATTTTTGAACTTTTTAAAATCCATTTTTGCATAAATATATTCCTTAACTACTAGTCTAATCTTCTGTTATATTTTCTGGAGTTGGATATAATATTTCTCCATTAGCACTTATTTCAGTTTCAAAATCATTTCCAGCTTTTTTCACCTTTATTATAAATGTGCCATTTCCATCATTTCCCCCATATCTTTTACTTGTAGGTTTTACCTCTTTGTTTAAGATATCTTTTAATTTGTCAAATGAAACCTCAGTTGAGTCGCTTTTTATATCTAGCTTTCCAGTCGCTTCAGCGACAGAAACTGCTTCTGCTAATATTTTAGCATTACTAATATCTATATTTTGCTTATTGTTCTCTACTATATTAAAATACTTATATGTACCTAGAAGTGTTAAGGCAACCAGTATTGTGATTACCACAAGAAGTTCAATTAAAGTAAAACCCTTATTATTTAAACCGTATTTACTCATATGAATATTCCCCCTTTTTAGTAAATTTTAATAAGCTTGATTTTTTGCGTAAATTTTACGCAATTTAAAAAGAGTGGGTATACCACTCTTTTGTTTTTTTACTCTTCTGAGAATTGATCTTTACCTACTCCGCAAAGTGGACAAACCCAATCTTCTGGTATACTTTCAAATGCTGTTCCTGGAGCTACTCCATTATCTGGATCACCTACAGTTGGATCATAAACATATCCACATACATCACATACATAACTTTTCATAGTTATACCTCCTCAGTATTATTATACAGTTTTAGTGTTATTATACTTCTTCAGTATTTTCAACTTCTTCTGCATTTTCTTCTTCAGCTTTTGCTTCTTGAAGATTTAATGTTAATTCGATTTTTTGAGTTTCTGGATCTATGTTCAGTATCTTAGCTTCGATTCTATCTCCAACCTTAACTACTTCGCCTGGGTTTTTAACAAATTCTGAAGACATATTTGATATATGAACAAATCCATCAATTCCATCGCCTAGAGCTACGAATACACCATAATCTTTGATGTTCTTAACTTCTCCAGCAAGTATATCTCCAACATGGTTGCTTCCTACGAAAACATCCCATGGATTTGGCATTAATGATTTGATGCTTAAAGATAATCTTTCTTTCTCTGGATCGAAGCTTAGTACTTGAACATCTACTTCTTGATCTATTTTGAAAGATTTTTCTATGTTATCTTTTCTGTTCCAAGATAATTCACTAACGTGAACAAGTCCTGTTACACCACCAAGATCTACGAATATACCGTAATCTTTTATATCTTTAACTATACCTTTGAAAACTTGACCTTCTACAATTTTGTCAAGGATAGCTTTTTTCATTTCGCCTTGCTCCTTAAGAAGAAGGTTCTTTCTAGAAAGTATAAGTCTTCTTTTCTTAGGATCTAAGTCTATTATTTCTGCATCAAACTCTTGTCCGATGTATTTTTCTAAAGCTTCTTCGCCTATGAATCTTGTTTCGATATGGCTTAATGGTAAGAATCCTCTTATAGATCCTTTGAACTTAGCTATAAGTCCTTTTTCATTTTTCTCAGAAACTTTAACGTTTATGATATCTCCAAGCTTGATTTCATCCCAAGCTCTGAAATCATCAAGTCTTTTCTTAGATAAAAGAATTTCACCTGTATTTTTGTCAATTTTTATTACTTCTAAATCTAATTCATCTCCAACTTTTATATCATCGCAGTCTCCCGCTTCTGATTTTGGAAGAACTCCATCAGTTTTGTAGCTTAAAGAAATATAGAATGAATCTGGCTTTATCACTTCTACGATTCCTTTAACTCTAGAACCTTTGTAAACCTCCTGGTAATTTTGCTCTTCTTCCAATAATAATCTTTCCATTTCACTGCTCATTAATTTCCAACTCCTTAAACGTTTATTTTGTTAACAATAAATCTTCAACTTCTTTGATTATAAAATCTGGGGTTGATGCTCCCGCTGAGATTCCTATCTTTTCGAAGTTCTTGATTTTTTCTAAGTCAAGTTCCTCTGCTGTCTCAATTAAAAAAGTTTCACAATTCTCCGCACATATTTCAGCCAGCTTTTTAGTGTTTGAACTATTTTTTCCACCAACAACTATCATTGCATCAACAATTTTAGATAATTTCCCTGCGGCGTCTTGTCTTTCTCTTGTAGCATAGCATATGGTATTGAAGAATTCAACTTTTTTCAATCTATTTTTTAATATTTTTTCAATTTGCTGATACTTTTCAAGTTTATAAGTTGTCTGAACTACAACGATATAATCGCTATTTTCATCAACTTCAAAACTCGAAGCATCATCAAGTGAATTAATAATAATAGATGAGTCTTCTGCCCAACCATTTATTCCGATGATTTCTGGATGGTTTCTGTCACCAATCAATATTATTTTACTACCACTAATATGGCTCTTGTAAACAATATCTTGAATTTTTTTTACAAAAGGACAAGTAGCATCTACTACTTTTATAGACTTCTCTTCCATTTTATCATAAAAGTACTTTGAAAGTCCATGACTTCTTACTATAGCAATTGAATTTTTTTCAATATTTTCTACTTTTTCCTCAATTAAAAGTCCTTTGTCCTTATATTTTTGCATTGCCTGATTATTGTGAATAAGCGGGCCAATTGAATAAATCTGATTTTGTGTATTTTCGGAATTTTTCATAAGTTCTTCCCAAGCCATATCCATGGCTCTTTTTACGCCAAAACAGTATCCGCTATATTTTGCAATTTCTACTTTCATTTTTGTTTCTTACCTCTTATTTTCTACGTTATTATAAATTTTATCCATAATATCTTCTGAAATTTTCTCTATACTACCCTCATATTTTCCTTTTGCGACTTCAATATCATACATAGGAAGTATTTTTATTTTAATTTTAGAAAAAAATTTATAATTTGCACTTATAGCCACGGGAAGTATATTTACTTTTGCTTTTGAGGCAATAAGAGCAGCTCCTGATTTTATTTGAACATCATCGTTTTCATTTTTTATTCTAGTGCCCTCAGGGAAAATACCTAATATTTCTCCATTTTTCAGCACTTTTAAGGCATTTTTTATAGCCATTATATCATTTTTTGACCTATCTATACTTATGCATTCTACTGACTCAAAAAGCCATTTTGTAAGTTTTGTTTTAAATAGTTCAACCTTAGCAAGATAATGGATTTTTCTTTTTGTAGCAAATGATATAACTACAGGATCAAAGTTATGCGTATGATTTCCTACTAGGATAAAAGCTCCTTCGTTTGGAATATTTTCTAATCCTTCGTATTCAATTCTATAAATAAGTTTTGATAAAAGCCATGCCATGTTCTTGAAAAAATTATACATTTGTTTTCTCCGTATAAATATCTATTATTTTTGCTACTACTTCATCAATGTTCATATCACTTGTATCTATTTCTATAGCATCATCTGCCTTTAGAAGCGGGGCAAGTTCTCTTTCTGAGTCTTGTTTATCTCTGTTTAATATGCTTTCTCTTATTTCTTCAAGTGAAGATTCTATTCCATTATTTTTATTTTCAAGATGTCTTCTTTGAGCACGTTTTTCTACATCTGCAATTAGAAATATTTTTACATCTGCATTTGGAAAAACTACAGTTCCAACATCTCTTCCATCCATTATACAGGATTGTTGTCTACCTATATTTCTTTGAAGCTCTGTCATAGCATTTCTTACAGAAGCACTACTTGAAACCTTAGAAACATTTTGATTTATCACAGCAGTTCTTATTTCTTCACCTATTTTTTTGCCGTTTAAGCAAAGGCAACCATCTTGATATGTTATGTCTATATTATTTAATAATTCTTGAAGTGCATCATTATCTTCAAATTTAGTTGAAGTTTCTATAAGCATATAGGTTACCGCTCTATACATGGCCCCTGTATCAAGATAAGTTATATTTAGCTGTTCAGCTATTTTTTTTGCAACCGTACTTTTCCCTGCTCCGGCTGGGCCATCAATTGCTATAATGATATTTTTATTTGTCATCATAAATCCTGTACTCTTTCCATATTTTTTCTAATTTATCAAATGAATCTTTGATATCCGCTCTTTTTCTCATACCAACTGATACTATAAGTGCATTTGCAACGCTAAATGGAGCAACCAATGAATCCACAAATGAAGCCATATTACTTCTTGTAATAAGCGTTTCTTCTGCAATTGTAGATATTGGAGCAAGTTTACTGTCTGTTATGGCTACTATATTTGCGCCCTGCTCTTTAGCATACTCTAAAAGTTCAAATGTTCTCTTTGAGTATCTAGGGAAGCTTATTCCTATAACAAGGTCTTGGTCGTCTACTTTTAAAATTTGTTCAAAAACATCACTTATACCATAGT
>JBOFWC010000279.1:0-4792 GCA_051653405.1 Proteocatella sp.
GATATCTATAAGGACAGTACTTACTTCATTTTGTAGTTGTTTTTGACCTTCATAGATTTTGTTTATGTTAGTAGGAATATACATATTTATAATAACTCCTATTCCAGCACCTATAACAAATATTCCAGCTTCGTTTAAAATTAAGTTAGTAGAAATATCACCTTTCATGAAGTAATGAGAGGCAATAACTACGCACATAGCTATAACATCCTGAATTTTTAATAAAAAGCAAATAAATATAATTATAAATATAAATATTGAAAATGAAACTAAATGGTATCCTAAAGTATTAAAACATAAGTATGAAAAAATTGTGCATAGGAAAAATCCATATATTTTTCCAATAGTACCTTTAAGTGTTTCTTTTTTAGTGTTTTTTACTGTTAGCAAAACTATAACTCCAGCTACCATTGAATATTCTAAATTTAATAACCAAGCAATAAATATGGCTAAGGAACTTCCTAAGGATAATTTTATTATTTTAAGTGTATTAATTTTATTCAATTATGAACCTCCTTTGGATAAATCTACAATGTACATTTTATCACAAAATTTATATAGTTTAATACAAAACAAATCAATATGTATTTATTTGTTTGATAATTAATGATAAAGTTGAACTATAAGTAATATAGAAAGGAGTGATAGATTAGATGATTAGAAAATTTAAAAATGCCGATATAGATAAACTCATGGATATATGGCTAGAAAGTACTGTGAGAGCCCATAACTTTATATCCAGAGAATACTGGGAAAGTAATTATAAGGTTGTAAAAGATGCATATATGCCTATAGCAGATACCTTTGTATATGAAGAAGATGGAGAAATAAGAGGATTTATAAGTATTATAAATAATGAATTTATAGGAGCGTTATTTGTTGATGTAAAATTTCAAGGCATGGGTATAGGAAGTAAATTAATAGATTATTCGATTGAAAAATACAAAAAGCTTACTCTATCAGTATACAAAGAAAACCAAAAATCAGTAGAGTTTTATAATAGAAAAGGATTTAAAATAATTGAAGAAGGATTAAATGAAGACTCTGGATACACAGAATACATAATGGAAAATAAAATATAGATTGTGGTATTATATTAAAATACAGATATAAATATAAAAGACATACTATACAACTTGGAGGAACGATATGATAGCAAATACTAAAATAGGTTTTATTGGTTTTGGAAATATGGCAAAGGCTTTGGCAGAAGGTCTTATTATAAAAAACGTTGTTAAGCCTAATCAAATTTATGCTTGTGCAAGAAATTGGGATAATCTATGTAAAAGTACTCAAGCAAATGGTATGAATGCATGTAAAACATCTCAAGAATTAGTAAATGAAAGTGACATAGTTGTTATTGCGGTTAAACCTAATGTTATACCATCAGTAATTGAACCTATAAAGGAAAATTTAAAGGATAAAATAGTTATTTCTGTAGCAGCAGGATATACATTTGATAAATATGAAGAGTTATTACTTCCAGGAACATCACATTTAAGCACAATACCAAATACGCCTGTATCAATAGGAGAAGGTATTATAGTTGCAGAAAAGTGTCATTCTTTAACTGATGAAGAATATAAACTTATAAATGAAATATTTTCAAAAATAGCACTGTTAGAATTCGTTGATAGTAATCAACTGTCTATAGCGGGAACGATTAGTGGATGTGGACCTGCATTTGCAAGTATGTTTATAGAAGCATTATCAGATGCTGCTGTTAAACATGGATTAACACGTGAAGCATCTTATAAATTAGCTAGCAAGATGATTTTAGGAACTGGTAAACTTCAAATAGAAACAGGAGAACATCCTGGAGCTATGAAAGATGCAGTATGTTCTCCTGGTGGAACTACTATATTAGGAGTAACTACACTAGAGAAAAAAGGATTTAGAGGAGCTATAGTTGATGCAATAGATGCAATCGAAGGAAAATAAAAACTAAATATAATAAGTAAATTAAAAACATATATATAATAAATTTTATTTATAAACATTTTCCCTAACGCTAATATAGCTTTAGGGAATTTTATTTTGAATTTGTACAAATATTCTGTTTAAATTCACGAAAAAAGTATATTAATATAATGAGAAATAAATATATATAAAATTAATCATATAAAGGAAAGGCATAATATGGAAGAAGCGAAAATTTTAAAAATGATAGATAATAATCCTAATATTATATCAACTATAAATAATCCAACAGAGGAAATGAAGTTGCTTGCAGTTAAAAAAAATGGTTTGGTGTTAGCTCATATAAAAAATCCAAATATAGAAATTCAAGAAGCAGCTATAGATAATAATATTAGAGCAATTAAATATATAGAAAATCCAAGTGAAGATATGATGATTAAAGCTATAAATTCTGGATGGAGCTTATTAGATTATATAAAAAATCCAACCGAAAAAGTTTTTAAATTAGCTTTAAATCAATCAGGATGGGCAATTCAATATATAAAAAATCCAAGTGAAGAATTACAGTTACTAGCAGTTAAAAAAGATTATGATTCAATAAAATATATAAAAAATCCTTGTGAAAGTGCTCAGATAGAAGCAGTAAAAGCAAATTATGGTGCATTAAAGTATATAAATACACCTACTTATGAAGCGCAATCTATAGCAATTAAACAAAATGAAGCGGCTATTACATTCATAACAGATTTAGACAAGGATAAAATGTTAGCATTTTTAAAAATAAATATTTTAGTGATAAAATATATTTCAAGAGAAATATCGGAATATGAGTTAGAAGAAATTCTAAAACAAGTATTATCAAATGAAGATGTTGAAGAAAAGTATGTAAGAGACTTTTTAAATTGTAATATTATAGATAGAAATAGTGAAAATTTCAAAATGGATAAGATTATGTTCATTTATAAATATGGAAGTAAAACAGCAAAAAAAATAGCTGTAGATGAAAAATTAAAGATGATTTAGGAGAGAGACAGTATGAATTTTATAGATACATTAAAGAGTGTTAATTTAGTATTAGCTACAGGGGAAGTTCCTTTAGTAGTTGGAGAAAGTGGAATAGGAAAAACTGCATTAGCAAAAAAAATTGCTAAAGAAAATGATTGGAGTTTAATTGTTATAGATGGAAACTTACTTAAAGAAGGTGAAATAGGAGGTCTTCCAACAGTAGAATCTTATGTAGTGCTTAATTCAAATGGAGAAAATGTAGAAAAGAAAACTACTATATATGCAGTTCATAATAAATTAAGAGAAATTGATGAAGAAATAGCTAAAGGACGAAATGTTCTATTATTTATAGATGAGATAAATAGATGCGAACATACAGTACAACAAGAACTTATGAATCTTATATTAAACAGAGAAATAAATGGATATAAGTTAAATGACGAAGTTAAAATATTAGCTGCAATGAATCCATCAAGTAAATACGGTTCAGACTTTGATTATCAGGTTGTGGACATGGATGCAGCTCAAGAAAATAGATTTGTATGGTTAAATATGGAAGCAGACCATACACAGTGGATAAACTGGGCAATAAGAGAGGGTATAGAAGATAAAGTAATAGAATTTATATCTACTTTCCCTGAATATCTGCACAAGATAAATGATGAAGATGTTAGAGCAACTCCTAGAAGTTATGAGAGAGTTTCTAAAAGTTATACGATTTTTAAAGAACAAAAAGATTCAATACCTAGATCTGTATTTTTAAATGTAATAAAAGGAAATGTAGGAAAAGTTATAGCTGAAGAATTTATAAGCTTCATTGAATCAGATTGTAGTCCTTTAGTATCATATGAAGAAATTTTTTTAGGAGAAACATTAGATTCAGAAATTATAGAAAAAGTAAAAAATGAAAGTCATACAAGATTGTACTTATCAGCTATGAATATTTTAAAAAAGCTAGAGTTAAATATAAAATATAATAATGATTCAAAAGTTTATATAGATAGATTAATTGAGTTTTTAAAATTATATCCTATAGATTTAATGGTTGGAATTATGAAAGACATCAAGAGTAGTTATCCTGAATTATATAAAATAGCCATAGAAAATGAAAGATTTATAGAACTATATTTTGAATCTTATAGTTTAATAAGGGGATAGCGTATGGAAAATTATTTTATTAAACAAACAGAAGGTCTTTATTATAGAGCAAATGAAATAATTAATCAATTTTCTATGTTAAAAGCTAACCGTAAAGGGGAAAAATTTGAGATAGATATACCGAAAGACTTTAAAAATGAATTTTTTAAACTTGTAGATAAAGTTAGCTTAAGTATCATGGAAGATAAAGATAACTTTTATGGATATTTTTTATTTCAAATGGGAAGAGAAATAAGATTTGATATAAGTAGCCCTACTGCTGTTAACTTTAAAGGCGCAAAGTATATTATATATTTTAATCCTTTAATATTTTTAAACCTTAATATGAGACAAATGGAAAGTACAATAAAGCATGAAATTCTTCACGTAGTATCAATGCATTTACTAAGAGCGAAAAAATTAAAAGAAAATTACAGCACATTAGCTATAAACATGGCTATGGATATAGTAGTAAATAAGTTTTTAAATAACCTGCCTCCATATGCTACAACTTTAGAATCGGTAAATGTAAAATATTCTATGAAGCTTGAGCCATATGAAACATTTGAATATTATGTTGAAAATATTCAGACTGAACTTAACTTGATGGAACAAGATGATGAAGGTGAAGTGGATGATAGTAATGTAGGAGAAGATGTTGAAACTGAATTTAGCCCTGAACATACTCATGATATATGGGAGGATTCAGAAGATATAGATGAAAAAACAT
>JBOFWC010000280.1:0-6063 GCA_051653405.1 Proteocatella sp.
TATTAGTAGATAATCGTGTTTTTTCAGCAGCTGAATCATTTTCAATTTTTTGTAAAGAACAAAAATTTGCTACAATAATAGGCTCAAAAACTAAAGGTGATGGATATGTATATGATCCAGTGCTATTTAAATTAAATAACAGCGGCCTTATTGTAAGGATGTCCTCAGCGATGTATTTAACTGAAGAGGGTATATGTAATGAGGAAGAAAAAACTACCCCAGATATATTAGTTGAAAATACAGCTATTCATTATGGTAAAGATGAATGTATTCAGAAAGTGTTGGAGCTTGTTGATAATTTATAAGAAGAGGTATAATTCATGGAGCTTATTTTAAAAGCAGATAATTTATTAAAACAAATGAATTTAATTATAGAACAAAATAATAAACTTAAAAAATTTAATGGTGGAGATTTCAATATCTTTTCAATTTTAAATATGGAACGCCTTGAAGTTAGAACTCACTCTGCTTTAATATATGAGTTATTGAATCCCAAAGGTAGCCATTCACAAGGATATACGTATTTAAAAATTTTTATTGATGATATCTTGAAAATTGAAAATTTTGACTTTAAAAATGTGAAAGTCGATAGAGAAAGAAGTATTCAAAGTTTAGGAAGAATTGATTTAGTAATCGAAAATGAAGATACACTTATAATAATTGAAATGAAAATTGATGCCGGAGATCAAGAAAATCAATTGAAAAGATATAACGAATATTGCATACAGTGTGGAAAAAAATATCATATTTTTTATCTTACTTTATATGGTTATGAAGCAAGTGAATACAGTACTGGAAATGAAGCAATAAACTATGATTGTATCTCTTTTGAGGTGGATATAAAAAATTGGATTAATGCCTGTATTTGTTCAAAAAACACTCCTACTCTGCCAATCATACGAGAAACCTTAGTTCAATATTCAAAACTCATAGATAAAATAACAAACCAATTGGAAGGTGGCTTAAAAATGGAACTAAACGAATTATTATTAAAAGATAACAATCTTTATATAGCTGAACAAATAGCAAAAACTATCCCCTACGCAAAAGCTACTTTAGAATATAGGTTCTGGAAAGAATTAATTGATAGATATAACCCTAAAATAGAAATTTTCGGCGTAAAGCACTTTAAACACGATTTTTTTGAAGATGAAAAACGTGCTATTAATATAATTGCTGATCAAAGAAAATCTAAAAAAGGAGAAATTTGTTTTGATTATATATTAGGAAAATATAAAAATCAGAATTTATGCTTATCTATAGGATTTTTTGGAAAAGAAGAACATATTTATGCTTCACTAACACTTAAAGATGAAAATAGCTATTATATCCCATTTAAGGACTATGATTCTAAGATATTAAAAACAATTGAAGAATTAGGCTTTAGTCATTCCCCAGATTCTAAATATAAATATACTTATCTTGAATATGACCTAAACTTCAATACAGATAGTATTTTAAAATTACAAAATGAAACCGCATTTAATTTAGCTATTGATTTTGTAGGAAATGCGATATTAGACATTATAAAAAAAATTATAGATCATCCTTATATAATTGAATTTCAATAGCTGTCCGTATTTTTAAAATAAGAATTGAGGACATATGAAAATGAAAAATAAAAGACAACTTTTTTATAGAATAGGCATTATATTAGGTACACTATTGGCTTTCATTAATATGCTTTTTAATAGTGCTAATGACAATGTGCTACTTGCAATGTCAGCACCTGTAATTATTTACATCTCTCTTTTTGGTATAAGAGTAATTCGTATTCCACAGATTGTATTTGAATTTCTGTTGTTTTTATTAATGTTTTTATCAATAGATTATTTATCAAAGTATTTTTTAATAATAGTTTTAATTTCGGTTTTATATTTGTTTATAGTTCTAGCATTACACTTCTTTAGAATATGGTCTTTTGTTGAAGAATAAATAAAGAGAGGATTTCCTCTCTTTAAAAATTTATATCATATAATTTACAAACCTAAAATAATCATCCTTATCGAATACATGAATCATTACTGAATGGTTTTCTTTTACTTCTTTATCTAACAAATTGTATAAATTTTGTTCTTTCCTTAAATCCAAGAAGGCTTTGTTCGGTAACTCAAGGTATACATTTCCTTTACTTTCCTTTATTAGATTGTTTAACTTCTCAATACTTGGTATAGCTCTGAATTTTATTAACATATCTTCCTCCTCTTAAATTGATAAGCATGAGTTTTCTTTAGTAATGATTCATGCATAAAAACCATAACTAATAATAAAAATAACAAATAAATTGGCAACAACGAAACTGTGATGTATTCTGCTACAAGTCCAAAAAATGGTGGCATCAAAAATATTCCAATATAAGCACTGGCCATTTGTACTCCAATGATTGCCTGTGATTTATCTGCTCCAAAATGTGTCGGTGTAGAATGAATTATACATGGATAAATAGGTGCGCATCCAAGTCCAATAAGTATAAGCCCCCATAGTGATGTAAACTCCCCTATAGGAATTAGCATAACTAGTATTCCAAGCCCTGCAATAAATTGTCCTAGCCTTATCATATTAGGATTACTAAACCTTATTGTCAAAAATCCGCTAAGTCCTCTTCCTGCTGTTATCCCTATGAAAAATATACTGGCAAAACTAGCTGCTTTTTCAGCTGAAAAACCATTATGAAGTGTTAAATAACTGCTAGCCCACAATCCCGCAGTTTGCTCAAGTGCACAGTAGCAAAAACATACAGTCAACACTTCTTTTATTCCTGATATTTTAGTAATTTCAGAAAAACTAAGTACCTTTCTCTCGGAAAACACTATCTCACTAGAAGACTCTGTATTTTGTTTTTTCCAAAGCGGAAGACTTAGTATCAAAATAATAGTAAGCAGAATCTGTAAAATTGCAATGTAACGATATCCACTGTTCCAGCCATGTCCGCCTGTAAGTACATGCCCCATAATATAAGGCCCTAATGAAGCTCCTATCCCCCACATACAGTGAAGCCAGCTCATATGTCTACTTGCGAAGTTTAGTGCTACATAATTATTAAGGGCCGCATCTACACTTCCTGCGCCAAGTCCATATGGAATTGCCCAAAAGCAAAGCATCCAAAAGGAGCTACTTTCTGAAAAGCCAAATAACGCTATTGCTGTCATTGCAACACTTATTACTGTAACTTTTCCTGGACCTAATTTAAATGTGAGTCTATCACTTTGAAGACTAGATATTATAGTTCCCATTGAAATAATCATAGCAATGATCCCCGCATATGAAACTGGGGCTGCAAACTCTATATACATGATGGGCCACGCTGAACCCAATAATGCATCTGGCAATCCAAGACTTATAAATGCTAAATAAATAATTCCTAATAATAGTTGAATCATATTGTGTTTTCTCCTCCGTTCATATATAATTATACCGTCATAAATAAATAATACATATGATATTACTACCCAGTTTATATAATAAAACCGTCAGACATGGAGGAGTTAATGGCCTTATCAATTTGTAATTCAAAAACAAATCAGCTTGGAAGAGAACTTGTGGAACATGGTAATGGCTTATTTCCAGTAGCTTGTTATCATGATAATTTAATAAAAGCAGATGTTCCTTGGCACTGGCATGATGAATGGGAGTTTATTATCGTTTCAAAAGGAACCGCTATAATTTCTATTGAAAATGCTAAGTATACGGTAAAATGTGGTGAGGGATTCTTTATAAATGCAGGGATACTTCATGCTGCAAAACCAGCGGATGATTCTGTATGCTTATTCCATTCTATAGTTTTTCATCCTCGCCTTGTCGGAGGTAGCATTGACAGCATATTTTGGCATAGCTATGTAAATCCAATACTTACAAATCCTTCTATGAAATATATTTATTTGGATCTTACTGAGAACTGGCACACTGAATCGATTAATGCTGTGGAATCCGCTTGGCAAAATTGTGTTAGTGAACCTTTTGGATATGAATTAAAAGTTCGTGCTTTTCTGTCGGAGCTTATTGCAAACCTGACTAACTATAGACCAATTCTTAATACTAAACCTTCTGAGAAGGTAATTAGAGATAATGAGCGTATAAAAATAATGCTCCAATATATTCAAGAGCATTACGATGAACCAATAACGGTTTCTGAGCTTGCTAGCAAGGCTATGATTAGTGAAAGTGAGTGTCTTAGATGTTTTAGAAATACTATAGGAACTCCACCAATTCAGTATCTAAAGCAATTTAGAATTCAAAAAGCTTCCGAGCTACTTATTTCAACTAGCTATAAAATTTCTAAGGTTAGCGAATTATGTGGCTTCCAAGACGTTAGCTATTTTGTAAAAACATTTCGAGAAATTAAGGGAAAAACTCCTAGCGAATACAGAAAGGATGTAAATATATGAAAGAAAGAATAATAAGTGAAGCGTCTTTTAAAAAGACTAATTGGTCTGGTGGTGAAACAACTCAGCTTGCAATATATCCTGAGGACTCAGTTTTTTCAGAGAAAGATTTCTTATTTAGAATATCCTCAGCTACATTTACATCAACTGAATCGGAGTTTTCAGATTTTAGTGGTTATCAAAGATACATTCTTCCATTAGAAGGAAGTTTAAGTTTGAAGCATGAGGGTCTTTATATCAGAAAATTAGATGGTTATGAGGCAGAATATTTTGATGGTTCTTGGACAACCTTTTCGCAAAATACACTTGATTGTAGAGATTATAATTTTATCGTAAAAAGTGGCTATACTGCAAAAATGAAAATTTTAAAATCTCCAGACGAGTACAAAATTAAAGGCTCTTCAATAGTATCCCTATTTTCAGTCAATGATTTTGAAGTTATATCTGAAAACCGCTTAAAAACAAAGATAAATGGGTTTTCATTATATTTTTTAGAAACTGAAAAAGATGAAAAAAAGACGATTGATATTTTAAATATCAAATCGCCTGTTATAATCACTGAGTTTATATTTGTTTTATAGTTTAATATAGAGTCTGAATTCTTTTGCTAAGAATTTCTCTTGAATAGTCTTCTTGGTGCCACGAATTACTCATAGCGTTTTTTAAACGTTCGATAAAAAGTAAATAGTCATCATTTGAAAAATTAGTAAAGTTAGAAATATCATCTCTAATTTTATTGAAATTTTTTGAATTACTTTGTGAAGCAGAAAATACAGATGTATCTATACTTTCTTTAGCGTAGGCCATAACTTTCTCAATATAATTTTTGGTTTCTTTAAAAGGTGGTACTCCACCGTATTTTGCAACATTTCCACTTCCTGCATTATATGCTGCTAGTGCAAGGGTTGTGTTTCCATCATATTTATTTATAAGTCCACTAAGGTATTTTGCTCCGCCCATAATGTTTTGTTCCGCATCAAAAGGATCTTTAACCCCTAGATATTCTGCTGTTTTGGGCATTAACTGCATAACTCCCATAGCCCCTGCCGATGACACTACATCTGATTTAAAGTTAGATTCTGCTTTTGCTACTGCTTTTAGCAAATCGGCTGGAATATCATATTGCTGTGAAGCTTTTTCAAAAATAGAGTCTAAAGAAGTCGCAGCACTTGTTTTTTCAGAAAGTATATCTGAAAATCCTGCTGGTTTTGATATGCTCTTTCTTGTAGCGCTAGAATTTAAATCTGTCATTATTTTTTGATTGTTTTGAATGGGAAACATATGCGTTCCTCCCTTAGTATATTTAAAAAATCATATTACTTTGTTAAATTTAATCAGATACATTTATTCTATCATTCATATTTCCAATTTTCAATACTTTTAAACAAAGTATCTAATTTAATATAAATTAAGCCAGTTTTAATTTTGCGATTATATCTTCAAGCTCTTCAGAAAGCGACTTTGCAAGCTCAAAGTTATCTTCTTTTAACGCAAATGCTATCTTTGTTTCAACTAATTTCTTCTTCTGCTCTATTTCTAGATAATCCTTATCAAAGTGATTTGCATAAATCATCTTTCTAAATTTTTTCATATTCATTTTTCTAATATTTTTATCTTCAATTATTAGAGCATAATCCATACAATTTACAATTGAATAGTAGTCATGAGAAATCATTAAAAC
>JBOFWC010000281.1:0-14569 GCA_051653405.1 Proteocatella sp.
TCATTTAAAAATTCTGCATTTCCATTTATAACATCAATTGAATTTTTATTCATAAGATATTCTATGCCATTTATAAGTTTATCTTTTATTTTATTTTTTCTCTCTATTATCTTAGCCATGTCTTTTTTTAGCCCAGAGCTCTCGATTCCAAATAATCCTGAATTTTTTATATCATTGTAAACATGCGCTGATTTTACAATCGCTTTAGTAGGAATACAGCCCTCATTAAGACACGTTCCTCCTAGATTATCTTTTTCCACAAGTATTACTTTTTTGCCCTGCTTAGCGGCATATATAGCTGCTACATAGCCTCCTGGGCCACCGCCTATTATCAATAGCTCTGTATTTAAATTCTCTTTTTTACCCTGTATAAGGCTTCCGAAATAATCCGTCTTAGGCTTAGCCTCCGCTTTTTCATCCGCATCAAGTTTTGCAATTAAACTGCCTAGTGATATCTCCTGACCTTCAGATATCAATAGCTCTTTTACTACCCCACTATGCTCTGCTTTTACAGGGGAATTTCCTTTTTTAGTTTCAAGCTGTACAAGCACGTCTCCCTGCTTTATTTTATCTCCTACAGATATATTTATCTTTCCTACAACTGCAGTTTTTTCTTTTCCCATTATGCTTTTAAGCAATATTTCCATAGCTTCCTCCACAATAACGCTATAAGAAGAGGCTGCCTAAAGTAGAATTTTATATTCAGTCATTCTAGGCAACCCCCATCCTTATAAAATATTTATTTAAAATCCTTTTCAAATTCATCAATAGAGTCTTTAAGTAATGTTACAGAGTATGCCATAGTAGGTCCTCCGCCAAATGCTACCGATACCATAGCGGCTTCAATAATCTCTTCTCTTGTAGCTCCTGCTTCAAGGGCTTTGTATGTGTGGAATACTATGCAGTACTCACAACGATTGTATACAGCTATTCCTATACTTATAAGTTCTTTTGTCTTAACATCCACCTTACCTTCTGCATAGTTTGTTCCAAGAAGATTCATAAATGCATTTACACTTTCCCCATTAGTTTGCGCTAATTCTCCAAGTCCTGAAGTAAAACTATTAAGCATCTCTCTTACATCTTTTTTCATATTCCATTCCTCCTGAATTTTATTTTATTTGCTATATCAATATTTGCTATAGCAAATATATTTGTAAAAAAATGATACCACGTTTGTGTATCATCGTCAAGTATATTTATAAATTTTTAACCATCTTTTCTAAAACTCTATTAAACACTTCTAGTTCTTCCTGTGAGATTCCAGATGTAACGTCGTTTTGAAATTTTTCTGCAACAGGAATAAGCGCTTTTCTTACAGAGCTTCCTTTTTCTGTAAGCCTTATCCTTATGGTTCTTCTATCTTTTAAATCTCGCTTTCGCTCTACTAATTCTTCTTTTTCCATTCTATCTATAAGTCTTGCGATAGAAGAGTCATTCACATCCATTTTCTCCGAAAGCTCTCTTTGTGAAATATCTTCACTTTCTCCAATATAGTAGATAGCTATAAAATTTACTCTTGTTATCTTATATTCCAAAAGCCTTCTATTGAAGTCATCCGAAAGCTTCTTTGAAGCAGTATTTGTAATGAAGCCTATACAATCATTTAAACTAAACAAATTTTTCCTCCTAAAAAACTTTTATCATCTATATCAATAATATTAATACTACACTAAAATATTATTAGTTTCAACTAAATATTTTTATAAATAAAAATCAAAATCCTAGATTATTCAAAACTTGAAAAAAGTCTTTTGAAAATAATCTAGGATTTTTCTAAATTAATAATAAAAACTATCTGTGGATATGCATTATATGCTCATTATCCTTTAATATGCCTTCATAAAGCTCATTCATAACATAGTTGTCTTTTGCACGTTTTAATTTCTTTTTCTTATCTATGCTATAAAGCCCTTCTGCTCTATCTTTTCTGGTCTGCATAGCCGGAGTACGGTTAACAGGCTGTCCTCCACCTGATATACAGCCTCCTCTACAAGCCATTACTTCTATTAGATCATAGTGACGTTTGCCTTCTTTTATTTCCTTAAGCACCATGTCCGCATTCTTAAGGCCATGAATTATTGCCATCTTAATTTCATTTCCATCAAGATTTACGGTAGCTTCTTTAACTTCCTCAAGCCCTCTTACATCCTCAAAAAGAATTTCTAAATCTATTTTTCCAAATTTGTCGCCCGCTACATCTCTTAATACCGCTTCTGTAACACCACCTGTATTTCCAAATATTATTCCTGCTCCAGATGCTACTCCAAATGGCATATCAAGCGAATCGTCATCTAGGTCTGTAAACTTAACTCCCATCTCTTTTATCATTATGGCAAGTTCTTGAGTAGTAAGAACTACATCCACATCTGGTACATTTTCTTTTCTAAACTGCTCTCTTGTAGCTTCTTCTTTTTTAGCCGTACAAGGCATTACCGATACTAAAAACACTTTTCTGTCATCTTTCTTTTCTTCCTGCTTATTTTCAAACTCTTTATACACAGATCCAAAGATTTGCTGTGGAGAACGTGCTGAAGAAAGATTTTTTACAAATTCTGGATACTTGTTTTCCACAAATTTTACCCAAGCTGGACAGCATGAAGTAAATAATGGAAGCTCAGTTCCTTTTGAGTATTTTGCTAAGAACTCCGCAGATTCTTCTCTTACCGTAAGGTCTGCGGCAATCGCTGTATCAAAAATCTGCTCTACGCCCATTTTTCTCATAGCCGCTACCATTTTCCCAAGCGTCATCGTTCCTGCTGGAAGGCCGAATTCTTCTCCAAGCGCAACTCTAACCGCTGGTGCAATTTGTGCCACTACCTTAGTATCTTTATCAAATATTGCATCCCATACTCTTTGAGTATCATTTTTTATAGTTATTGCGCCTGTTGGGCATACTATTCTGCACTGTCCACAGTTTACACAGTTACTTTCTGCAAGTTTTCTTCCAAAGGCTGGTGTAATTTCCACCTCTGAACCTCTGTGTGCAAACCCAAGTGCCCCAACGCCTTGAACATCCTCACATACAAGTACACAGTCCCCGCATTTAATACATTTATTAGGATTTCTTACTAAGCTTGGACTTGAATTATCTACTTGTTTTTCCTCAAAATTATTTTCAAATCTTGATTTTTTCACGCCATATCTAAGTGCTAGTGACTGAAGCTGACACCTCCCTGTTATATCACACGAAGTACAATCTTTATCATGGTTTGAAAGTAGAAGCTCTAATATCGTTTTTCTATATTTTTGAATTCTTCTTGTATTCGTAAATATCTCCATACCATCTTTTGGTCTTTCTGAACATGAAGCTATTATATTTCCTCTTTTATCTTCTATAGAACACATTCTGCATGCTCCATATATACTAAGCTCCGAATGATAGCAGAATGTTGGAAGGTCTATTCCCGCATTTCTAATAACTGCCAGTATATTTTTTTCATCTGTAAAAGGCACTCTCATACCATCTATTATCATAGCCTTGCTCATATTATACCTCCCTTATTGCATCAAATGCACATGCCTCTATACATGCTCCACACTTGATACATTTTTTATTATCTATTACAAACGGTTCTTTTATTTTTCCTTCAATTGCATTCACTGGACAAGTTCTCGCACACTTGCTGCAACCTCTACATAGGACTGGGTCTATCTCTAGCTTCATAAGCCCCTTACAGTTTTTAGTTGGACATACCTTGTCTATTACATGAGCTTCATATTCATCTCTAAACCATTCCATAGTACTTAATATAGGGTTTGCCGCAGTTTTTCCAAGTCCACAAAGCGCTGTATTTTTTACAGTATCTGCTATATCTTCAAGAAGATCTAAATCTTCAATGCTTCCATTTCCATTTACTATATTTTCTAAAATCTCAAGCATACGCTTTGTACCCTCTCTACAAGGTATACATTTTCCGCAGCTCTCATTTTGGGTAAAGTTCATAAAGAATCTAGCTACTTCAACCATACAAGTATCTTCATCCATTACAACCATTCCGCCTGAACCTATCATTGCCCCTACTTCGCTAAGCGAATCAAAATCAAGTTTCATATCAAGATGCTGTTTAGTAAAGCATAGGCATCCCCCTGATGGGCCTCCTATTTGAACCGCTTTAAACTTTTTGCCGCCTGCGATTCCGCCTCCGATATCAAATATAACTTCTCTAAGCGTAGTTCCCATAGGTACCTCTATAAGCCCTGTATTAACTACGTTTCCAGTAAGCGCAAACGCTTTTGTACCTGGACTTCCCTCAGTTCCTATCTTACGGAATTCTTCTACTCCATTTAATAAAATAACTGGTACATTCGCAAAAGTCTCTACGTTATTAAGCACAGTTGGTTTAGTCCATAGCCCCTGTTCTACAGTTCTAGGAGGTTTAACCCTTGGCATTCCTCTTTCGCCTTCTATTGAAGCGGTAAGTGCAGATCCTTCTCCACATACAAATGCTCCTGCGCCTTGGTTTATATGAAGGTCAAAACTAAAGTCTGTACCTAAAATATTAGTTCCCAAAAGACCACACTCTCTAGCTTTTTCTATAGCAATTCTTAAACGTTCTACCGCCATTGGGTACTCTGCTCTAACATATATATATCCCTGATCTGCACCTGTAGCAAAGCCCGCAATCATCATTCCTTCTATAACTTTATGAGGGTCACCTTCCATTATACTTCTATCCATGAATGCCCCTGGGTCACCTTCATCACCATTACAAACTACATATTTTTGTTTTTCAGTTTGAGAAAGTACTTGTTTCCATTTTTTACCTGCTAAGAAACCTCCACCACCTCTTCCTCTAAGGCCTGACGCTTCCATAGTATTACATATTTCTTCCTGAGTCATAGTTGTAATAGCTTTTGCTGCAGCTTGATAACCCCCATGAGCTATGTACTCTTGTATACTTTCCGCATCCATATGCCCACAGTTTTCAAGTACTACTCTGTGCTGTCTCTTGTAAAATGGAATCTCTTCCTGTTTTTTATAAGATCTGCAATCAAGCTCATACGTAAGTCTATCTACTGGCTTGTTATCCATTATTGATTTTTCTATTATCTCTTCACAATCTTCAACTTTAACTTTTAAATATAAGTAGTTTTCCGGCTCTATTCTAACAAGTGGCCCTGCCTCACAGAATCCATGGCATCCACTTTTCTTGATTCCTACACCTTCTTCTTCCTTTTCTAAATCCACATCTACAAGCAGTCCCTTTTCTTCTACAATACGCTTAAGCTCTGCATATACGTTAAGCGAACCCCCTGCGATACAGCCTGTTCCTGCACATACAAGAATTTTCTTTCTCTGTTTATCTAATGAGGACTTATAAAGTTTTGATAATTCTAATAATTTTTCATAGTTATTTATCATCATTTTTAGCCTCCTCCTCTACTATCGAATTTATTATCTCTGCCACGCTGTCTGGTGTCATCTTAGGATATACTGCATCATTTATTGTTATAACTGGTGCAAGGCCACATGCGCCAAGACATGATACAGTCTCTAAAGTGAACATCATATCATCAGTAGTTTTCTTCTTGTCTGTAAGTTTAAGCTGTCTTCTTAGTGCCTCTAGTATTGGAATGGATTTTCTTACGTGACATGCCGTTCCATCACATATCTTTATTACATACTTTCCTTTTGGATCTAATGAGAAGTTCTCATAAAAAGTAGCTACTCCATATATTTTTGCTTCACTTATTCCCATCTTATTTGATATATAAGTCAAAGATTCCTCTGGCAGATATCTATACTCTTTTTGTATAGCCTGCATAATATTTATAAGCTGTGCTTTTTCGGTTCCATATTCCGAAAGAATTTCATCAACTCTTGTAATCATCTCTTGATTATTCATAACTTCCTCCCAATTTTGTTAATTATCTATCATAATATTGATATTTTATCTTACTTTCATAACAAATTCAACCCCAAATTCAAACTATTTTTATTTTTATAAAAATAATGTATATTAAACAGCATTAGAGACATTTTTACTTAAATAAATACTTTTAAATATATTTTTATTTAATATTTATTTATTATAACGAAGTTTTTTATTTAGTTATACTAATTTTATCTATATTTTTTTAACTAACATACGATATACTTTGTTAATATTGAAACTTTTTCTTCCATATTAAAGTTTAATTCTATATAGCTTTTACAAAAATAACATGATATAAAATAAAATCAAGTGTATAATATTATACTAATTACATTTTAACACTTATGAAATGGAGGATTTATACTATGGATAACACTAATAAATTAGGCAGTGAGAAAATATCAAAACTTATTTTTTCCCTTGGCCTTCCCGCTGTAGCTGCTCAGCTTATCAACGTCCTTTACAATATAGTGGATAGAATATATATTGGAAACATTCCAGGATATGGAGATTTAGCCCTTACCGGAGTTGGCGTAACTCTACCTATAATACTAATTATTTCCGCATTTGCTGCATTTGCTGGAATGGGGGGAGCTCCGCTAGCTTCGATAGAACTTGGGAAAAAAAATGTAGATGAAGCAGAAAAAATACTTGGTAATAGCTTGAGTATGCTTCTAGTCCTATCAGCTATTCTTACTTCTACTTTTCTTTTATTTAAGGAGCCTCTGCTATATGCATTTGGGGCCAGCGAAAATATCATAAATTATTCTTTAGATTATATAACTATCTATCTTTACGGTACTATCTTCGTACAATTAGCATTAGGCTTAAATACTTTTATAAGTGCTCAAGGATATGCTAAGACTGCTATGATTTCAGTTGTTATCGGAGCCTTGATAAATATAGTCCTTGACCCAATATTTATATTTGGATTTGGTTTAGGGGTTAAGGGTGCTGCTATTGCTACTGTAATCTCTCAAGCCGTATCAGCACTTTGGATTCTCCGTTTTCTATTATTTGGAAACGGCGTATTAAAAATAAAAAAGAGCAAAATGAAGCTTTCTAAAAAAACGGTACTGACAATAATATCCCTTGGAATTTCTCCGTTTGTTATGCAATCTACAGAAAGCCTAGTGAGCATAACCCTAAACAGCGGCCTGCAAAATTATGGCGGGGACCTTTATGTTGGTAGTATGACTATACTTATGAGTATAATGCAGCTCATAGTAATGCCAATAAATGGTTTTGCGCAAGGGGCTCAGCCTATAATAAGCTATAATTATGGTGCTGGTAATTATGATAGGGTTCGTGAGACGTTCAAGAATCTTCTTATTATAACTTTTTCACTTTCAAGTTTATGGTGTGCTTTAACTTTCCTAATTCCAGGAATATTTGCAAGGATGTTTACTCAAAGCCCTGAGCTTATAGCTATAACTTCAAAGGTTATGCCAATATTCTTCGCTGGTATATTTATATTTGGGGTTCAAATCGCTTGTCAATCAACCTTTTTAGCACTTGGAGAAGCTAAAATTTCGTTATTTTTAGCACTTGTTAGAAAAATATTCTTACTGATTCCGCTTGCATTAGTGCTTCCAAAATTCTTTGGAGTAAAAGGAATTTATTTTTCTGAACCTATTGCCGATATTACAGCCTCTATAATTACGCTATCTATCTTTATTTGGAAAAGAGATGTTCTTCTTCCAGTTCAAAAAACACATAGTTAAGCATTAGAAAGAAAGCTGCATAAAAAAAGATGGTTCCTTATTATAGGAATCATCTTTTTTAAATCATAAGAATTTATTTTGATATAGAATCTATTTTTAAATCTATATCTTTAATTGTTTTATCCATAAATTTTAGAATAACTGTTCTTTCATCTTGACTAAATGAAGAGAATAGTTCTTTATCTCTTGCTATCCCTTCTTCATGAATCCTTCTATGCTTCTCATATATAATCACTCCACTTTCTGAGAGTTTAAAATAAAGCTCTTTTTTATTTCCAAGTTTCTTATAAGATTCTATAAGGCCCTTTTCTAACAGTTTCTTAGTTATTTTACTTAAAGCTCCTTTTGTCATATTCATTTTTTTAGAAAGTAATATTCCATTTACCTCCTCAACACTCCCTATTAAATCAAGAGTATGCACTTCTGAATAGTTTAGACCTTCAAAGTTCATAGCGCTTTCCAAACCTATTAAGATGTCATATTTTTCAAAAATTTTTATTAGTCTTTCTAACAAGTATATTTCTTCAATCATTCTAGATCCTCCATTAATCTAAATGGCTTCGATTTCAGTTTTTATAGCAGTTGCCTTTTCTAACTGGTCATATTTGATTCTAGCCATAAATTCAGAAGACACTTTATCTAAATTACATATATTTTCAATTACATATGCCCCCATGTTCTCAACATATTTATCTATATTGACATGATCTTTCCCATGCTGGATTCCATGAAAATCTATTCCAATTAGAGTAACTTTATTTTTTAATAGTTCATCTACTAGAGAACTCGTTAAATATGGTTTTATTTCTGAATTAAAATACGACTCGCTTCCATAACCATATTTTTCCATAATTCCTGTTCTAAATATTACAAAAGTCCCTTCTTTTAATTTAAGTCCTCTTATTATATCCGTATCTATTATTTCTACACCTCTAACATCTATCACCTTAACTTCTATCTCTGACGGAATACTTATTTTCGAACAATTATAAACATCTATGTGTGTTCCAATATGTGCTCTTTGATGAGCTTCTTGATCCTTTGCCCAATTTAAAATTTTTTCTGGAATACTAAACTCTCTTACATGTAAATACATACTCCACCCTCTCATAATTAATAATTTTCTATCCTTAACAAATTTATTATAACTCAAAAATAGTTTCCTCGTCAACTATTTTGTTTACCGGGAAACTATTTTTAATAAAATTATTTATTATCATCTACGTTTTATAAATATATTAAAAAACTTGAAATCTTCTTTTATAATATGCCCTATTACAAATTCTTGCACTACATACCTTGCAACCTCAACCGCATCAATCTTTCCTTTGTAAAATTTTTCTTTTAACTCTTCCATTTTTTCCATAAGCTCAAAATGAAGTTTTTTATGTTCTTCTAATTTTTCATACCCTTCATTTTCAAGAATTTCTTCTTCACTCTTAAAATGTACTTTCGAATCAAATATAATTTTTTCTAATAGTTGTTTTAATTTTTCAATATTTTTTTCAAACAACGACGTATCTATTATCTCATTTGTTAGTCTAATCAATGAACTATGTTCTAAATCAAGTACAGTATTTCCACTTTCAAAGAAACCTCCCCACTCTATACTTACCACATTTTCTAAATTTCTATCGATATTTACATATTCTTCATATACCGTACGATTTCTTCCTGTTAGTTTTGCTAAATATAATGAATTATCTGCACGCTTAAATACATCTTCCGCTTGATCATCTTCTCTCCACTGCGTTACTCCTAAACTTATGGTTGACCTTATATTATTTTTAAATATATATTCAGCTACCGCTTTTCTTATTTTTTCTGCAACAAAAATTGCTCTATCCAAATTCGTATCTGGGCACATAACAAGAAACTCTTCTCCACCCCATCTGCATATAACATCTGATTCTCTGAGCTTTTCTCTTAAGATATTCGCCAAGGTTCTTAACACATAATCTCCAGTAAGATGCCCATATTTATCATTTATTGATTTAAATTTATCTATATCAACTAGAATAAATGTCACGGGACTTTTATTCCTTAACGATTCATGTATTTTCTTGCTGTACATATCTACAAAATAATTTCTATTGTAAAGCCCTGTAAGATTGTCTCTCGTTGCAAGCTCGAATAACATTTTATTGCTCTTAATATTCTCTTTCTTTATTTTTAGTTTATGAAGACAAGAAATTATCCTAAGCATAAATAGCTTTTCATCAAGAGGTTTTAGTATATAATCATCTGCTCCAATTCCTAAGCAGTGTGCTATCGTTTTTTGATTATCATGTGCAGTAACTAAAATAATCATCGAATCTAATGATTGTTCTCTTATCTTATATATTAAATCCTCTCCATCAAACTTAGGCATAACATAATCAAACAAGTATATATCATACGCTTTATCGCTATTAAAAAATTCTTCTGAATCCTGAAAATAATCCACATTCAAAACTTTGTGCATTTCAAAGTATCTTCTTATAGTACTTATAGTAAAGCTACTGTCATCTACAACCACTATATTCAAAGACCTAAGCTCATCCAAGAGTTCAAGACCCTGTCTAGCAGTTCTTATATACTTTTCAAACCGCTCCTCCAAAAATGGGTTTCTAGTTAAATAGGACATGACCCCAGCTTCCAAAAACAGTTGCTTTCTATCATAATTATATTCATCAGCTATTATTATGGTCGCCATAAATAAGTTTGATAAGTGATGTATTTTAGATATTAACTCATTACAATCTTTAGTATCCATGTACTCTGACAATATCAGTAAATCTACATTTCCTCTTAATAATATCCTATAAGCTTCTTCATAAGAAAAAGCATTCATATATACAAATCCATTCTTCTCTACTATATTTTTTATCAGCCTACAGAAACCGAAATCTTTTTCTACATGAAGAAGTATCATTTAATCCTCTCCTATCAAAATTAAATTTTTGTTTTAAATCTATATACCCATTTTCAGAGTATAAAAATAAAGAAAGTTGAGCTTTTTAAAAGCTCAACTTCTTTATTTTAAATTCGTCAAATGAAAAAAATCAAAATCATCTTTTACTATATGGCCTACTACAAGCTCGCTTACCATATACCTAGCTGCATCAAGTGCCGAAATTTCTCTATTTTTAAATTCATCTCTAATGTCAACCGATTCTAACAGTAGTTTCTTATGAATATCTCTATGTTTCTCAAGCTTATCATATTTCAATATTCCAAGTAGTTCTTCTTCCCTTTTAAAATGAACTTCCACTTCTTCTACTAATTTATCAAAAAGTGCACTACATATATAATCCTCATCTTTTGTAATACTGTTATTTATTATTTCATTTATTAGGCCTATTAGTGCTCTATGCTCCAAATCAAGCAGAGAGTTTCCACTCCTAAAAAACGGTCCCCACTCTATATTTATTGGCTTTCCATCTTGAATTACATCAACGCCTTCATCCGATATCACTTTATTTCTTCCTGTAAGCTTAGCTAAATAAAGTGAATTATCCACACGCTTAAGCATACTATCTCTATCGTCTTCCGCTTTCCACTGAGTCACGCCAATACTTACGGTTATTCTATATATTTCACTGAAACGCTTTATTTCTATTGCTCTTCTAAGTTTTTCTGCCACAATCCTTGCCTTTTCGGAATCTGTGTTAAGGCAGAGCACAATAAATTCTTCGCCGCCCCACCTACAAACTATATCTGACTGTCTCAAATTATCCTTTAGAGTATTGGCGATTTCCTTTAATACATAATCCCCTTTTAAATGTCCATACTGATCATTTATGCTTTTAAAGTGATCCACATCCATAAGTATTATTGAAAAAGGGCTTCCTGTACGAGCGGCTTCGGAAGATTTTTTTTCAAACGAATCTATAAAATAATTCCTATTGTAAGCGCCTGTAAGCGAATCTTTCGTAGCCATTTCAAAAAGAATTCTGCTTTTGTTTTGATTTTCCTTATTTATTTTAAACTGTTTTAAGCATGAAATAACTCTAAGCATGAATAGTTTTATATCAAGAGGTTTTAATATAAAATCATCTGCCCCTATGCTAAGACAGTGCGCTATCATTTTCTGGCTATCATATCCTGTTACAAGGATAATCATAGAATCTAAGTTTTCTTCTCTAATTTTATATATAAGTTCCTCCCCATCAAAAATTGGCATTACATAATCTATCAAAAAAATATCATAGTTCTTGGAGTTCTTCATAAACTCGTCCGAACTTTGAAAATAATCTACATTGCTTACTCCATATACATTAAAGAAATTTTTTATTACACTTAAAGAAAAGCTGCTATCATCCACTACTGCTATCTTGAGACTTTTTAGTTCTTCTATAAGCTCTAAATCCCGTTTAACCGTCTGTATATATTTTTCAAAACGAGTTTCTATAAATGGAGTTTTAGTAAGATATGACATTATTCCCTTTTCAAAATAGGAGGTTTTTTTATCATAATCGGGGTCTTCCGCAATCACAATTATAGAAAGCAGCTGATTCCCAGAACGTCTTATATTATGTATTACTTTTTCGCAGATGTCTTCACCTTTTACATCCGTTATAATTAAAAGATTTATCTCTAATTTATCTATTATATCAACTGCATCTTCATAAGCTTCTGTATTTAGATACATAAACCCATTATCTTCTACTATCTTTTTTATATATCTAGAAAATGTTTGATCCTTCTCAATATGTAAAAGCCTCATTAATTCCCTCCATCTATAACTCATTTTTTAAAGTATAGCAAATAGCTTTTTTATAGTCAATAATCCAAAATATACGTTTCTCCTATGTGACTTTTTATTTTATTTGGTTTATAATATAAATAAATAATATTAAAGGAGAATTTTCATGAAATATATTTTCATATCAGAATATGCTAATCAAAAGTTAAAAGCATTTATATCCTCTTTAAATAAAAATATAATTGAAATAAAAAGAACTAACCACGTTTATGCTGAAATTTCGGATCATCCAGATATATATCTGTGTGTTATGAATAACAATATAATAATTGCAAAAGAACAGATTATCCAAATCGCCAGCGATTTAGGATTTTATGAAAAAAAATCCGCTGCATTAGATCTTTCTCCCTATCATGTAGAAGATTACCTCCAATATTTAAATGAAATTTTATCTCCCATAAAAGTTTTTGCAGGGCATAAAAATATAGGTAATAAGTATCCTGGAAGCTGTATATTTAACTGTGTTCAGCTTGGAGATTATTTTTTCCATAATGTAGCTTACACAGATCCTACTATAATGAATATTGTCAATAATAGCGATTATAAAATAATAAATGTAATGCAGGGCTATACTAACTGTAATATGGTTGCCGTAGATGAATCTTCTATTATAACTTCAGACACCGGAATAGCTAAAGCTATTTTAAATACATCTAATGAAATTGATGTGCTTCTGATTTCTGAAGGTAATGTAATTTTAAAAGGCTTCCCCCATGGCTTCTTAGGTGGAACTTGTGGCCGTATTGACAACTTCATGATTTTTAATGGAAATCTTGCTGAACACCCTGATTTTGAAGCTATAAAAACTTTTGTAGAATCTAAAAATTTAAAACTTAAGTATTTTGAAGAATATCCGCTTACAGATATTGGCTCCATAATAGGTATCTAGTAAAATAACAATTTAAAAGGATTAAGTGAAATCAAATTTCATTTAATCCTTCCTTATATAATTATATATTAAACTTTTAATTTAATCTAGTCAAATTTCATTGCCCTCATAGAATTTACAACCGCTAAGAACGATACGCCCACATCTGCAAATACTGCAGCCCACATACTTGCCATTCCAAGAGCTCCAAGTACTAAAACTATAAGCTTAACTCCAAGTGCAAAAACTATATTTTGTTTTGCAATTTTTATAGTTTTTTTAGATACCTTTATTGCATCTATTATTTTCGATGGTTCATCTGTCATTATAACTATATCTGCCGCTTCTATCGCTGCATCTGAGCCAAGCCCTCCCATAGCGATTCCTATATCTGCTCTTGCAAGTACTGGCGCATCATTTATCCCATCTCCAATAAATGCTAATCTTCCTTTTAAAGACATATCTTTAAAAATTTGTTCAATTTTTTCGACCTTATCTCCTGGAAGAAGCTCTGAATAAACTTTATCTATATTAAGCTCTTTTGCAACTTTATTTGCTACTAAATGGCTATCTCCAGTTAGCATAACTGTATTTGAGACCCCAATATTCTTAAGTGAGTTTACTATATTCTTTGCATCAGTTTTTAATTTATCAAAAAGCTCTATACTTCCTAAATATTTTCCGCTAAACGCTATATGAACTGCTGTAAAGTCTACCTCATGTGAACTTATCCCAATCATATCCATAAGTTTCTTATTCCCAGCATAAAGTTCATTTCCATCTATTATAACTTTTACTCCATGACCTGAAAGCTCTTCTACGAAACTTACTCTCGAATTATCTATAGCTTTGCCGTATGATTTTATTATAGATTTAGCAATAGGATGATTCGAATAACTTTCCGCATACGCTGCAAGTTCGAGAAGGTCTTCTTCTTTAATCCCTGAAGCTTCAGCAACTTTTATATCATTTACCTCAAACACCCCTTTTGTAAGCGTTCCGGTCTTATCAAAAACTACTACTTCTGTATCGGCAAGCATTTCAAGATAGTTTCCGCCCTTTACAAGCACACCTCTTCTAGATGCTCCCCCAATTCCTCCAAAGAAACTTAGTGGGACTGAGATAACCAGTGCACATGGGCATGATATCACTAAAAATATAAGCGACCTTGAAAGCCATTCCTTAAATTCTGCACCAGTAACAAGCGGCACTCCAAAAGCCATAAATACTGCTATTATAACTACTGCAGGTGTATAATATCTAGCAAATTTTGTTATAAACTTCTCTGATTTTGATTTTTTATTACTTGCATTTTGAACAAGTTCAAGTATTTTACTGACAGTTGACTCAC
>JBOFWC010000282.1:0-8151 GCA_051653405.1 Proteocatella sp.
ACAGCCATCTAAAATATGGTTACTATAGAGTAGGAGATATACCTGTTCCCATTCCGAACACAGAAGTCAAGCCCTACATCGCTGATGATACTTGGAGGGCAGCCTCCTGGGAAAGTAGGTCGTAGCCAATTAGAAAAAAACACTTGAGTATAGACTTAAGTGTTTTTTTAATGCTATAATATTCATATATAGATATTAAGGATTTGAAAGGAATATTATATGGGACTTGGTTTTAGAAAAAGCTATACTTTATATAAAGGTATTGAAAAAAGTGATAATTATGATATAGAAAACTTTGAGCAAATAAAATTAATCTTTTCTAAGTTTGTAGAAATGCGTTTAGAATTAGAAGATAAAAAAAATTTATCAGAGGCTGAAGGAGATAGCTCTAATTTTATAAAATCTGATGGAGAGATATCTAGTGATAAAAATGAGGATAAATCTCATCAGTTTAATTTGAACTTATCAGATATATCAAAAGAAATATTTTTAGGTCATATTGATGATTATAAAAAAGGTGCAAAAAATGCTATAAAAGAATATGAATATCTTATGTTTATTGTGAAAAACATATACAAATTTTCAAGTGATATTATAGAGTGGAATGATGTAAGAAGGATACCAGAACCATTTAACATTAATGAGCTTGGACCTAATGCGCTTATAGAGCAGAGCCTTATAGATGCGTATGAACCAAGTATAGTTGAAAAAGCATTTAAATCAAAAATGGATAAGAAAAAAGAGCATTTTAAACTTAAATTAAGAGAAGCGATGCAAAAGGATGAATATATATATAATGCGTGGAGAGAACTTATAGATTTAGCAGAGGATATATTAAAGGGAAGTATTAGTTCATATTTTAAAGCAATAAAAATTATAAATCCATTTGGAGATCTTTTGGAACTAGGAATAGATTTTGAGTTTGGAGCAGATAATTCAGATGTAATGCATGTAGAATATGTAATTGACTCTAGAAAAATCATTCCTTATTATAAGCTTACTTCTTCCAAGATGGGAGTTTTAAATAAATCTAATTTTTCAAGGGAAGAATATAATAATTTAGTTAAAGATTATATATCAGGATGTGCAGTAAGGATAGCTAGAGAATTATTTGCATTAATACCGATAAAGGAAGTAATAGTTCATATTGTAGACCATAAATTTAATACTGATAGTAGAATAAATGAAAAGTTAACTGTTTTTTCTGCTGATATAAAACGAGAATTAATAGAGAATTTAGATATTGACAAATTAACTCCATTTGATATTTTAGAGAATTCAAAGTATAGCATAAATTTTAATGAATATGATGGATTACAAATTACAGATAGAATAACTTCAGCAGGCTTATAATAGGTCTGCTATTTTTTTTGCTTTTATATTGAAGCCTCAATATTTATGTGTTATACTGAATATGTTGATTAAAATGCAGATGAAAGTCTTGAAAATACTAGATATTTAAATAGACTTTTAAAATATGTACAATAAAAACAGAGGAGAACATTGATGGAAAAGTGGAATGGTAAGTCATTGACTATAGGAGAATTGGTTGCCAAAACTCCGATAGTACAAGGTGGAATGGGGATAGGTATTTCTCTTTCAAATTTAGCGGCAGCAGTCGCGAATGAAGGCGGGATAGGCGTAATTTCAGCTGCTGGAGTTGGAATGGATGAACCGGATTTTGCCACGAATTATATAGAAGCAAATAATAGGGCACTGGCTAAATTTATTAGAAAAGCTAAAGATATGACAAAAGGGATATTAGGCGTTAATATAATGGTAGCTGCAAGAAATTTTGAGGACTTAGCAAAGACTGCTATGCAAGAAGGAATTGATGTGATATTTGCAGGAGCAGGGCTTCCTCTAAATTTACCGTCTTTAAAAAAACCGGATTGTAAGACTAAACTTATACCTATAATATCTTCAGTAAGAGCAATCAAAGTTATTACTAAGAAATGGGTAGATAAGTATAACTATATTCCAGATGGATTTGTTTTAGAAGGGCCACTTGCTGGAGGCCATTTAGGATTTAGTGCTGAGCAAGTAGAAGATGAGGCATATACTTTAGAAAATCTTATTCCTGAAATATCAAAAGAGATTAAGTCAATGGAAGAAAAATATGGGAAAAAGATACCACTTATTGCAGGTGGTGGAATTTTTACAGGGGAAGATATTGCTAGAGTTATAAATCTTGGAGCGGATGCAGTACAAATGGGTACTAGATTTGTAGCAACTGATGAATGTGATGCAGATAGTAAGTTTAAGCAGATGTATATAGATGCAAGTGAAGATGATATTAAGCTTATAAAAAGTCCAGTAGGGCTTCCTGGAAGAGCAGTATATAACGACTTTATATCAGAAGTTAAAGATGGTAAAAGAGCGGTGAAAAAATGTCCTTTCCACTGTATAACCACTTGTAAGCGAGAAGAGAGTGAATATTGTATAGCGATGGCACTTATAAATGCCTATAAGGGCAGACTTAAGCATGGATTTGCATTTGCTGGAAAGAATGCATGGCGTGTAGATAAGATAGTCAGTGTTAAAGCGCTAGTTGATGAGCTAGAAGAACAATTTATAAATGCATAGAATTAGAGTAAACATCTTTCATTTTAGGAAGGTGTTTATTTTATATTATAATTTAAAATTAAAAATATATATGATATAATAACTGTGTATGTGCATTGAAAGGAGTTATTATTTTGATAGAAATAAATGCAGTTTCTAAGAGATTCGATGATGTTGAAGCTTTAAGCAATATAACACTTAATATAAAAGAAAATGCTATATTTGGACTTCTGGGTTCAAATGGCGCGGGCAAGTCAACTCTAATGAGAATAATTAGCGGTATAATAAAGCCTGATGAAGGGAATGTGTTTTTAGAGGGACAACTTGTTTTTGAAAATATTAATGCAAAGAAAAAGATGTTTTATATATCTGATGAGCAGTATTTTATAAAAAATTCAACTCCAAAAGATATGATGAACTATTACAAAAATATTTACCAAAATTTTTCTACAAAAAGATTTGATAAGCTGATGAATGATTTCAATCTTGATCCCAAAAGAAAGATAAGTACTTTCTCAAAAGGTATGAAAAAACAGGTATCTGTAATATTAGGACTGTCTAGTGGAACCGAATATATTCTATGTGATGAAACCTTTGATGGACTAGATCCAGTTGCAAGACAGGCGGTAAAGTCACTTATTATAGAAGATATAAAACAAAAGGGGCTTACTCCTATAATCGCTTCTCATAACTTAAGAGAACTTGAGGATATATGTGACCATGTAGGGCTTATTCATAGAGGAGGCGTACTTCTTTCTAAGGATTTGGTAGAGATGAAACTAGAAATCCAAAAATTACAGTGTATATTTGCAAAAGATATGGATCAGGATAGTTTTAGAAAATCAGGAATTGATGTAGTAAAACTTGATAAGCGAGGTTCACTATATACGCTTGTTGTTAAGGGTAATAATAGAGATATAGTAGATAAAATTGTTAAAATGAAGCCTCTTTTCCATGAAGTTTTGCCACTGACTTTAGAAGAGATATTTATAACTGAGACGGAGGTGGCAGGCTATGATGTCAAATCAATTATATTTTAATTGGAGACTTACAAAGGATAGGATAGTTCAAAATTTATGGATATCAGGAATATTCTTTTTAAGCTGTTTATTTACACTGCCTATATATTCAGCACTTACACTGCAGCGATATTTAGATGATATATCAGGAGGGTATGCAAGTAAAATCGATGTATATGATTATATACAGCAGTTAGTAGGGCAAGAAAATAGTTTTTTAAAATTTTTTATAGTGATTACCGCCATGCTTATGGGATGTGCATATTTTTGTTATATGCATTCAAAAAATGAAGTTGATTTTTATCATTCACTTCCTGTAAGTAGAGGGAAATTATTCTTAAGTAATTTTTTCGCTGGAAATATAAGTTTTGCGATATCATATATATTTAATCTTATATTATCATTGGCAATAATAAGTATGATGGGATTTGGATATGGAATAGATTTTGGAGAACTTATAAAGACAGTATGTATAAACTTTATTTTTTTTAATCTTATATTTTCAATATCAATTTTTGCAGGGATAATAACAGGAACCAAGATAACTCATGTGCTGATGACTCTCGTAGTTCTAGAGTACTCCCAATTATTCTTTATTTTGACAAATGAATATTTAAGCTATTTTTTTAGAACCTTTTATTCAAATAATATCTTTAATGAAAAGATAATCATTTCGCTATCTCCAATAACAAGCTATTTTTCATATATAGATAATCAAATGTTAATTTTTCAGACAATGGGACTAATAATAATTATAGTTATGAATATATATTTATTTATTATAAGACCATCAGAAACAACTGGAAAATCTATAGTAAATTTAAAACTAAAATCGTTTGTTAGATATGCGACGCTGTTGATTTGTACAATGTCAGGCGGTCTAATATTTTATGATATAGGAAGAAGTAAGTTTTGGCTAATATTTGGACTTGTTTTTAGTAGTATAGTAAGCTACTGTGTCATAGAGAGTATTCTAAATTTCAATATGGAAAGCATGTGGAAAAATAAAAAGAAATTAATTATATTTCTTGCTATATTCTCTGGCATATTTGGAATTTTAGATATGGATATAATGGGATATGACAAGAGAATTCCGGATAAAGAAGAGATTGAAAATGTATTTATAAATCCAATAAATTTTGATATGTCGGTACCAGAAAGAACTGAGGAATATACTGGAGAGCATCAGAGTTTTTTAAGCAATATAAAAATAAGTAATAAAGAGAGTATAGATGCAATTTTAGAAATTGCCAATATGTCTATAGCAAGTCAGGTAGATGAATATGATGAAGAATATTATCAGGGGGCTTATTTTGAATTAGCAGTTAAGTTTAATTTGAAAAATGGAAAAAGCATGACAAGGAAATATTCGTATATGAAGAAGGAAGAGGCGCTTCCAATATTCGCAAAGATATTTGATACTCAAGAGTTTAAATACAAATATTATCCAATATTCAATCTAAATGAAGACGATATTGTAAAGTCAAGCATTGAACATATAGATTTAATGGCAGAAAATGGAAATGGTTTAATAAATAGAGAAATTAAGTCAAAAGAAGTTAACAGCGCAATCTTAAAACTTCTTAAAGAAGATGTGCTTATGATAAAATCAAAGGATTTAATTTCAAATGTACCTGTAGCTACGATGATATTCTATTTAGAAAATAAAGAGGTTCACAATAAATATAGATTTAATCAAGAACCAGAATATATAGAGATTCAAGTACCTATATATTCACAGTACAAAAATTCGCTAGATATAATAAATAAGTATAGCTATATAAATAGTAATAGCATAAATGCAGAACAAGTAAAATATATAGAAGTGTATGAGTATGATAAACAAAATGAGTCTGAAAAAGATAAGTCTGTAAAAACTATAAGTAACAAGTCAGAGGTTGAGGAAATTTTAGACAATCATATAATAAACTATAATCTATATTTAAACCCATTTATAATTACTGATTCAAATAAGTGGGCAATCGTTTATTTCAAAGGAAACGTATCATCTAGTAGAGATTTGGTCTATGTGAAACCTGTTTCTATAAATTAAAACTATAAAAAAATATATATAAATTTTAAAAAAAAGTTTGCATATTTTAAATAACTGTAGTATTATATAAAAAACAGTATTGAACTGAAAGACAAATGAATACTGCAAGCGTACAACTTATCAAGAGTGGTGGAGGGACTGGCCCTGTGAAACCCGGCAAATGCGAAAGCTAGTGCTAATTCCAGCAGATGAAAGTCTGAGAGATAAGTGTTGAGTTATAGATGTGAACTATAGCCACACTTATTCGAGTGTGGTTTTTTAATACCACAATCAAATTTAAAAAATTAATTAAGAAAGAGGTATTAAATTATGAAAAAATATTCACATGAAACTTTATGCGTACAGGCAGGATATGAGCCGAAAAATGGAGAAGCGAGAATACTGCCTATAGTTCAATCTACAACTTATAAGTATGATGATGCAGACGAAGTAGGAAAACTATTTGACTTAGAAGCAGAAGGACATATGTATTCTAGAATAAGTAATCCTACAGTAGCAGCACTTGAAAATAAAATTACAGCGCTAGAAGGTGGAGTAGGTGCTCTAGCGACATCTTCTGGACAATCAGCAAATTTAATTGCAATACTTACGATTTGTAATGCAAATGAACATGTACTTGCAATGTCAAACCTTTATGGAGGAACGTTTACACTGTTTACCTCTACACTTAAAAAGATGGGGATTGAAGTTACTTTTGTAGATCATAAAGCCTCTCCTGAAGAAATTAAGGCAAACATAAGATCTAATACAAAGCTTATATTTGCAGAAACCATAGGAAACCCAGGGGTGGATGTTTTAGATATAGAAACCGTGGCAAATGTAGCTCATGAAAATAGCATACCACTTGTGATAGATAACACATTTGCAACTCCATATCTTTGCAGACCTTTCGAGTTTGGCGCAGATATAGTAACGCACTCTACAACTAAATATTTAGATGGACATGCAACAAGTGTTGGAGGAGTAATTGTAGATAGCGGAAAATTTGACTGGGATAAGAGTGGAAAGTTTCCTCATCTTACAGAAGAGGACCCAAGTTACCACGGACTTAGCTATACTGCAAAATTTAAAGAAGCGGCATATATAGTAAAAGCTAGAGTTGCTTTTTTAAGAGATATGGGAAATACAATGAGTCCATTTAATGCATTCCTGACAAATCTTGGAGCTGAAACACTAGCACTTAGAATGGAAAGACATAGTGAAAATGCACTGAAGATAGCAGAATTTTTGGAGCAGCATCCAAATGTAGCGTGGATTAATTATCCACTTCTAAAATCTAGTGAGAGCTATGAACTTGCAAAAAAATATCTTCCTAAGGGTGGAAGTGGAATTATTGCATTTGGAGTAAAAGGGGGAGCAAAAAGCGGAAAGAAATTTATAAACTCGCTTGAACTTGCAAGCCTTGTAGTGCATGTAGGAGATATAAGAACTCATGTACTTCATCCAGCGAGTATGACACATAGACAGCTTTCTGAAGAAGCTCAAATAAAAGCGGGCATAAAGCCAGATATGATAAGATTATCGGTAGGTATTGAAAATGTGGATGATATAATAAGCGATCTTCACAATGCACTTAGAGCTTAATAGAGAGGTGACAGAAAATGCCAGTAATAATACCATATGACTTGCCTGCAAAAGAGATACTAAGCCGCGAGAATATTTTCGTAATGAACGAGACGAGAGCTCAGAGCCAAGATATAAGACCCCTTAGATTAGCAATAATAAATCTGATGCCCACAAAAATAGAAACCGAGACACAGCTACTTAGGATGCTTTCAAACACCGCACTGCAAGTAAATGTAGATCTTATAAGAACAAAATCTCATCAGAGCAAAAACACGAGCAAAGAACATTTAGAAAAGTTCTACAAAACCTTTGATGAAATAAGAGATACAAAATACGATGGTATGATTGTAACTGGAGCACCTGTTGAAAAGCTGGATTATGAAGAGGTAAGCTATTGGGAAGAGTTAAAAGAGATAATGGATTATGCAAGAGAAAATGTATATTCAACAATGTTCATATGTTGGGCATCTCAAGCAGCCCTTTATCACTATTACGGAATAGAAAAATATAAGTTTGAAGAAAAACTTTCAGGCGTATTTGAAAATGAAGTAGTTGCAGAGAACGTGCTTACAAGAGGTTTTGACAATTATTTCTATGCCCCTCAATCTAGATATACCTATTGTAGAGAAGAAGACTTAAGTGCGGTTGAAGATATACAAATTATAGCTAAATCAGAAGCGGCAGGGGTTCATATTTCGGCTACAAGCGATAACAGACTAATATTTATATCAGGTCATAGTGAATATGATGAGGATACCTTGGATAAAGAATACAGACGAGACGTTGCGCAGGGCATAAATCCTAAAGTTCCTCAAAACTACTATAGAGATAATGATCCAGATAAAGGAATCGTCGTAAGGTGGAAATCTCATGGAAACTTATTATTCAGCAATTGGCTGAACTATTGTGTATATCAGGAAACCCCTTATGATATAGAAGAAATAACTA
>JBOFWC010000283.1:0-3056 GCA_051653405.1 Proteocatella sp.
CTACAGCATATTTTTCTTGCGGCAAATTTTTTATAAATTTAATAACCAACTTTTTCCCTTTATCACCTTTATATGCGGATAAATAATCTAATGCGAAAGCTCCTGCCCTCATCTGTTTATCTATTTGAACCAAAGCAACCATCGTCCCAAAATCCGCATATTCTCTTAAGGCTCCATACCATTGAGATATCGCTACCCAAAGATCCTTGTATCGTAAAATACGTCTATTAATTTCTGTTATACCGATTTCAATACTATCAGGATAAACAATTTCCGCAATCTCATGTTTATATCGCTTCATTTCTCTCTCAAAATTAAAATCTTCTATTATATTAATACCATCATGATCAATACGTTTTTGAATCTTCATTAAACGTTCAATATCCCTTGTTTCCATTGGAATAACTAACTTCTTCATACTACCATACAACAAATTCATATCATATGTAATTCCCTTATATTCCAATTCAATCAGCTTCAGAAATACCGTTTCAGACAATTTATGGCATGCAAATTCCTCCTCCCTAAGGCCTATTTTGCTTATTTTCTTATATGCCTCATCAGCAGCATCTAATTTCAATTTTAATAACCCACTCAATTCCTCATCAGCATATTTATAAGTCTCTTTTGATAAAGCATCTATTTCAAAAAACCAGCGTATATTTGCCACGTTCTTTTCATACCCCAAATATGTTAACACTATAGTGTCACACATATCTTGTATGGTTTTATTAAATCCAGTAAGTTTTAAACAATCGTTTTTCAACTTAAACATCATTTCCCCATTTATTGTAAACGGAATTTGCATTCCCAATATACTATTTTCAAGTGATGGGTTCTTGATAATTTTTATAATATTTTTCTTTTTACCAGTCAATAAATCTTGATATCTTTGATATAAGAATAACATCTTCAAAGTTTGCAATGTATCTATTCTATCCATTTTATAATATTTATCAACATCAATTTTCCATATATTATATAGATTTTCTCGTAATGTTTTTATCTGATGCTCAAATCGATTTATACCCGCTCTAGCTTTCTTCCCGAGTATATTTTTATCATTTTTAAACAAATGATCTGATTGACAATATTGTGTAAATTCTTTTGCGCCTTCATCAAAATTAGCCATATTGATATCAATAAATTTGTCAGTTACAAAACATAAATAATTTTCCTTCAATAGGCTTTCTGCATACAATTCTTTTGCAAGCTTACTATACGAATTCTGTTCCTTTAACACATCGTTATATCCTATAGATATTGCTGTCAATACAGGAAATAACTCATCCCCATTAGCTCCATCTTTTTTCATATAATTACTATAAACATAGTAATCTGCATTAACAAGCCCTTCTGGATAAAGAATCAGTATTTTCCCCTGTAAGCTCTTCTTGTTTTCTTTATACCAATTATCTCTATATACCTTGCTTTGATAAGAAAAATTTTTCATTTCAGATTTTATAACTTTCATATTATCAGCTATTATTCGTAACCCCATTTTTAAGGCCTTAATATTCAGGTTCAGTGGAAGAATTTCCTTTAGGACTTCATAATGATCAATTACATAGCAATAATATTCCGTTATCTTCTCTATCCTTCTATCTTTCCAATTGCATTTCATTTTTTCTAAATTATGCAAAATTTCACGAGTTAACGCACTTATTCCTATTTGACAAACCGCCACTCTGGCTATTTCATAAATTCTATCCTCAGAAATATTATTTTGAACCATATTCCTCAAAATATTACTTGCCTTCTTTAATATTTCTTCATTGGAAAAGTCTTTTATTGTCCATGCTCCAATTTCCGATTGTAACTCACAATAAATTATATTTTGTATACATTTCTCTTCTAAAGCTTCACACATAGAAAATACTTGTTCTCCACAAAATGCATTTGGCAACATTTTTCTGCCGACCCAAACATTCATCGATATAAATTGATCATTCATAATATTACCTCCCATTTTTACATTTTATCGTATTCACTGAATAAAATACAATGAACTCTTATAAACTAAACATCTTACATTATATCCCCAGGATACCAAATTGTAATATAATACAACAGCGCAATTTCCTAGCAAATATTTTTTATCAAACAACCCTAAATTTATTGGCACAACTGGAACCTTGGCCTCCCCGGTAGATATTGCATCTACCGGGATAAACTCTATTACGCACTTCTTCCAGCATGCTTTTGGCAACCCATGCAAAGCATCTTTCCATATTTCCCCATCGAATACCGTGCAACCTTGTCTGTGATGACATTCTCGCATTCCTCACAGAGGGTACCACTTCTTACCTGTCCTAAAGAAATTTTTCTTACTTCACTGTTTTCTCCATGATTTATTTGTGATAAAATACCGCCGCTTTCATCGGTCTTACCATCGGCCTCTGGATCATCGCCCGTACTGATCGCAAGGCTGAGCATGTACGCATATTTTATCGCAGCCGTTTGTGCTTTCATTACGGCTTTATCACCACCGTCTTGCCCGCTGCCAATACCAGTAAGGGTCACGGTTTCTCCTGAGTCTTTGTCAATCAGCAAGATATCGATCTTTACCGTAGCCAATCGCTCGATATTTCCCTTTAAATTTGTCACCTCCACTACATTCAGTATCTCAGGTACAGCGATCGAGCACAGTCCGTTTTCCACTAAGGCGGCATTGACCTTTTCAAGTACATCGGCACTGGTGGCATACTTATAGTGATGAAAGCTGTTTTCTCCATTTTTTAGGACATGGCTGCAGGCATCCATCACATTGAGTAGTTTCTTGGCTAAGTTTTTCATATGTGTCTTTTCCTCCTAGCTTACTTGTTTTGCTTTTTCAAAGCGAAGTTGCTGCCCATAGGGACAATTCTCTCCGGCATCACAATAGTCGAGACATTTTCGATCATGCCAGCGTTCTTTGCTGGAACAGATTTTTGGCAGTGTTTTTGTCTGCATGGCAATATAGAGCTGGCTGGCTTTCTTTGCAAAGTAACGGATCAGCCATTGGTCGCTGATCTTTTTTATTGGGATAATATATACGGACTGGTCAATGCCACGTT
>JBOFWC010000284.1:0-6234 GCA_051653405.1 Proteocatella sp.
CCTTCTTTTCCTTCACTTTCTCCAAACAGCTGCTTCATCCACTCAGTAAGGTTTCTAAGTTTCGTTTCATAAAATTCATAACACTCTATATCTTTTTTAAGCTCTTTATTTAAAAGGTATCTTACAAGCCCATATCTGTAAGCATCATTTTGAGTTATATCAGCTGACTCATAAGCTTTATACGCATCTCTATTACCTGCTATAAGTTCTCTTATATCTATTCCTGCAACTGCTATAGGAAGAAGTCCTACTGGAGTTATAACTGAAAATCTTCCACCTACTGAATCTGGAACTTCAAATGTTTTATACCCTTCTTTTTCTGCTTCAGGTCTTAATATTCCCTTTTCTTTGTCCGTTATTGCAATTATTCTCTCTGCATAGTTTTCTTTATATTTATCTTTAAGGAATTTTTTTAGTATGCTAAACGCTACACTTGTTTCTATAGTAGTTCCTGATTTTGAAATAACACAAATAGTTACTTCTTCTCCCTGTAATACTTCTAAAAGATCCTTATAATATACACTGCTCATATTGTGACCTGCATAGTATATTTTTGGAATATCTTTGTTTAACTGGTTATGGAAAGTATTTGTAAGCATATCAATACAAGCCCTTGCTCCCAGATAAGATCCACCTATTCCAAGCACTACAAACGCTGTACTATTTTGTCTTACTTTTTTAGCAGTTTCTTCTATATCAGCTATAAGCTCTTCACTTAGCTCTCTTCCAAACTCTACCCAGCCAGTATATTCTTCTTTTCCTGAGTGAAGTTTATCGTGGATTTCAGTTACTCTATTTTGGTATCCTGACATCATTTCCTCACTGATTCTACTTTTAGTAAGATCAAGTCTTATTTTGTTTTTCATATTCTACTCCTTTTTATTAAAATAAATTCCTTTTACAAAAATTCTCCAAGTCTTGCAGCTCCAATTATTCCCACATCATTTCCAGATGATGCTACTTTTATTTCAGGAGGCTTAACCTGCTTGCAAAAAGCATTTTCTGCAACATAGCGGCTTATCTTAGGAATAAAATAATCAGATGACTTTGATATTCCTCCACCGATAACTACCACCTCTGGATCAAGTATGTTTACTATATTAACTATACCCGCTCCTATATATTCTAAAAATCTTTCTACGATTTCTACAGCTTCTTCATTTCCTGAAACCGCTTCTTCAAATAGAAGTCTTCCACCTATATTCTCATTTTCTTTTTTTAACTTGGCTAATTTACCAGTTGGATGAGCTTCTATATATTTATTCGCATCTCTAATAAGGGCTGTAAATGAAGCATATGCTTCTATGCACCCTTTTTTTCCACACGTACACTGTTCTCCATCCAAAATAAGAGTAGTGTGTCCAAATTCACAGCCTCCATAAGTCGCTCCATGATAAAGCCTTCCCTCAAAAATAAATCCAAATCCAACTCCGGTTCCAATTGTAACCATTGCCATAGATTTAAAATCCTTGGGATTTATGCTTAGATATTCTCCAAGTGCTGCACAATTTGCATCATTTGCAAGATATACTTTCTTATTTAATTTCTGACTTACATATTCTGAAAGTGGTGCATTTTCCCAACCTAGATTCCCTGCAAAATAAACGATGCCTTTATTTGAATCCACTGCGCCTGGAGATCCTATTCCTACATATTCAGTCTCTACCTTAGCCTCCAGTTCAAGCGCCTTTACAAGTTCCACAATATCCTGAGCTACCGCCTCAAACCCTCTTTCAGGTTTAGTTTTTAACGATTTTGTACATAATATTTCATTCTTATCACTTACTATACCGCCCTTTATATTGGTCCCACCTAAATCAATTCCTGCAAAATACCTCATCACATTCCTCCAGAGTTCATTGATATTAACCGTTTTATTATACCACAAAACCCTGTAAAATAGTACAGTTTATACCATTTCACAGGGCTTTATTTTATGGATAACGTTTTCTGACAATAGCAATATTAAGCCATAATAGTTTTTAATTGTGTCAATAGGAACTGCTTAGCATTTGCAAACGCTTCCTCATTTTTTGTTAAACAATAGTCATTTAGTGAACTATATACTAATTGCATTATAGTTACAAACTCTTGACCTTTTTTGCCATTTTTTTCTGCATACTCCATTAATTCAGCTTCCATTTTCTTATTTACTTCTTTTACTACTGAAAGAACATTTTTAGAATACACTGGATGAGCTATTACCTCCATCATAAACCTTTGCTCTGGACAGCTTTTTTTAGTATAATTAAATAACTTGTCCATCATCTTTTCTGGATCTAAGATATTTTTCTTAACTATATCCAAGCTTCCCATTCTATTTTTCTCATACTGTCTATTTACACACGCTACTATAGCTTCATTTTTATCTGAAAAATAATAGTATAGAAGCGCTTCGTTAACGCCTGCCTTAGATGTCAATTTTTTAGTTGAAGATTTGTCTAATCCAAATTCGATAAATGCTTGCATAAAAGCATCTAGCATTTCTTCTCTTTTTATATCAGCTTTCATATTGTACCTCTCTTCTTTTTAAATAAATAAATTTTATATAAACCTGCTATAAAAGCAAATTAACAACAGTGTAGCCTGATTTAAATCTCAACAATAAAATTTTACATATGATTAATCATTTTTTATATAATAATTACTTTATATAATATAATAAAGTGTTTATTTTGTATATAGTTTATATTTCATTTTTACATTTTTTACATAATTTATATATTTTTTAAACATTTTTTAAAACCTAAGTCTTATAAAACTTACATATATTCGTCATGAATTTTTTATACACGGACATCTGAGTTTTATTAGCTTTATTTTCAACTTTAGTATCTAGATTTTTATAAGTGTTTATAAACAATTCCTGAGCATTTATAGATTGTGATCCATCATCTAGATTTTTAACATAATTCCCATCACTCTGCAATTTTCTGGATTTTATATTGTCTGAAAACATTGTTTCGATTGTATACTCTATCTTCTTTTTTATATCCTTATCTATTATTGGACATGCAATCTCAACTCTTCTAGATAAATTCCTGCTCATAAGATCCGCTGAAGATATATATACCTGCCTACCATCTCCTTCCCCAAAAATATATACTCTGTGATGTTCTAAAAATCTTCCTACAAGGCTTATTACACTTACATTGTCTGTATACCCTTCTACGCCTGGTAATATACAACAAATTCCTCTAATTATTAATTTTATACTTACCCCAGCTTTTGAAGCTTCCACAAGTTTATCTATTATATTTCTTTCTGTAAGCGAATTAGCTTTTATAATAATCTTACCCGAAGTACCAGATCTCACCTTTTCTATCTCTTTATCTATAGCTGCTATTACATTGTCCTTGAATGAATTAGGTGCTACCCAAAGTTTTTGATAAACTCCATTTAGATTGGAAGTCATCATATTCTTAAAAAATTCTGACGCATCGCTTCCTATATCTTTATTTGATGTAATAAAACTAAAATCCGAATAGAGTGACGCCGTCTTTTCATTATAATTTCCAGTCCCCACTTGAGTTATATAATTTATAACCCCATTATCATTTCTAGTTATCAAACATATTTTTGAATGAACTTTAAAGTCTTCCAGTCCATAAATTAAATTACAACCTGCTTCCTCTAATCTATCTGCCCACTCTATATTGTTTTTCTCATCAAATCTAGCCTTGAGTTCCATAAGCACCGTAACATCTTTCCCATTCTCAGCCGCCTCACAAAGCTGTTCTGCTATTTTAGAGCGAATTGCAATTCTATACATAGTTATCTTTATAGATACGACATTGGGGTCATTTACACTCTCTTTAAGTAGCGTTATAAAGGGATCTATCTGTTCATACGGATAATGAAGTAAAATATCTTTTTGCTTAACTTGTTCTGTAATGCTTCTATTTTTATCTAGAGAAGCTGGGTACTGAGATTCAAAAACTTCATCACAAAGCACTTGTTTCATTTCTCTTGTAAGTCGATCTGCTATCTCAAAAACATAGTTAAGTTTTATGGGAACCGCACTTTTAAAAATTTGATTTTCTTCAATTTTTAATTTCTTAAGAAGAAATTTCTTTTCAGCTTCTCCTATTGCCCCCATAATTTCAAGCCTAACTGGCATAAGTCTTGATCTTTTCTTTAGGAGTTTTTTCATATATTGTCTATAATCTTCCCCATCATCTTCTTCTAATTCTTCAGTTAAATTTAAATCTGCATTTCTAGTAACTGAAATAACCGCTTTTTCGCCTGTTTCAAACTGTCCAAATAAGCTCCCCACATATTCTAATAATATTTCTTCAATTCTTATAAACCTTACCTCAGATTCCAATTTATTACTTTCTTCTGATTCGATATAAATAATTTCCGGAATACTTGGCGGAATTGGAAGAATGCCAATTTTTGTGTTTTTAATTTTTTTGGCTCCTTCTTTTTCTCCTAAGCTTGCAATTATATACAGTTGCTTATTTGCTAAATGAGGAAATGGATGTTGATTGTCAATTACCATTGGTGACAAAATAGGCTGTATCCTATTTTTATAATAATTTTCTATATATTTTCGTTCTTTTTTATCTAAACTATCTAACTTCACTTCATATATATTATGTGCTTCTAAATCTGACATAATTTCAAAATAAATTTTTTCTTTTTCTTCTGTAAGTTTATGCGTTTTTTCAAATATCGCTTGAAGCTGCTCCTGAGGAGTCATATCCGATTTATCATTTTTTATATCTACCTTTAACTGACATAAATCATTTAATCTTCCTACTCTTATCATATAAAACTCATCTAAATTACTTGAAAAAATAGAAACAAATTTCAGCCGTTCTAATAAAGGAACATTTACATCCTGTGCTTCTTCAAGAACTCGCTTATTAAATTTAAGCCAAGACATTTCTCTATCCTGCGTATATATCTTTGTTGTATCTGCCTGAAGTTCCCTATACATACTTTCCTCCATAAACGACTAACAATTAAGAATATTTTTAAATAAATATCCTTCTCTGACACCATAGCTACTTACATAAACATTCTTAATTCCAAACTGCCTTGCTACCGTATTAAGTATAATCATTCCCGGTATTATTGTGTGTATCCGTTCTGGAACAACAGGAAGTATTTTATCTATTACAATTTTTTCTTCAGCTTCAAACTCCTTTAAGATTTTCTTTATTTCCTCTGCTGAAAATTCTTTATTTTCTTTTTCATTCCCTAAAAGTTCTATACTTAATTTCCTTGTAGCTCTTATACTTCCCCCTACTCCACACATATTCTGATATTTTTTCTCAGTATCTATGTTTAGCTTTTCCATTTCTTTTTTTACATCTTTTGAGATATTTTTTCGTTCTTCTTTCGTTGGAATAAGGCATTTTACATGTTTTTTATACATATTTAACGAGCCCACAGGTATACTTACAGCCTGTTTTATTTTTTTGTCTTCATACAATACTATTTCCGTAGAACCTCCCCCTATATCTACTAATATCCCGTCTTGTATATCAACTACTTTTGTTGCTCCTTCAAAATCAAGTCTAGCTTCTTCCTCTCCACTTATTACATCTATCTCAAACCCTATTTCTTCCTTTATTCTAGCTTTTGCCCACTCAGTATTTTTTATATTTCTTAAAGATGCTGTTGCAAAAGGATATATAGTATCTATATTTAAATTATTAAGCACTCTTTTATATATCTTTAAAGCTCCGCAAGCTTTCTTTATCCCTTTTTCTGTAAGCAAATCATTTTCAATATGACCTGCAAGTCCTGCCATTATTTTGTCTTTAAATTGTATGTATACTTTTCCATCTTCCTCATCATATCTATATACACTTAATCTTATACTGTTTGACCCTATGTCAATTATGGCATATTTCATAATCCACCTCATCTATTACTCAAATGTTAAATTATTTCTCCAATTAATTTAATATTATACCCAAAATTTATGTTTTTATTTACATTCATCAAAATTTTTTTGAATATTTACAATTGTTTATTGAATCGGGTAGGAGATAGATAATTATTTTATCTACCGACCTCCCACACCACCGTGCGTACCGTTCGGTACACGGCGGTTCTCTAGTTTTCACATATTTTCAAGAAATAGTCAGTCATGGACATATATCCAAGTCTGGCTATTTCTTTATTTGTAAGTACACTATTTAGCATAAGCGCTGCGCGCCATATTCCCTTGCGACAATTTGCCAATTCATGTGCCTTCCATTCAGGTATACCAAATTT
>JBOFWC010000285.1:0-32211 GCA_051653405.1 Proteocatella sp.
TTTTTGCTACATTGAATTTCAAATCTTTCAAGTAGCTGATCAATAACTAGTTGAACTTTCTCGTCAAGCTCGGTAAAGAATTTATTTAAATCTCCTTTGGATTTAATAGCTATTCTAGGAAGATTTATAGACGTGAAGCTTAGATTTCCTCTTCCAGTTACGATTTCTCTAGAAGGATCATATTCGTTTGCCATAACCCTTGTTCTACATCCCATATAAGCAATTTCAGTTTCGGGAGTACCTTTGTAATATTTTGAATTAAAAGGAGCATCTATGAATGAAAAATTAGGGAAAAGTCTTTTTGCACTTACACGGCAAGCTAATTTGAATAGGTCGTAGTTTGGGTCCTGAGGATTATAATTGACACCTTCTTTTATTTTGAAGATGTGTATAGGGAATATAGGAGTTTCTCCATCTCCAAGGCCTCTTTCGGTCGCTAAAAGTATATTTTCAATAACCATTCTTCCTTCAGCAGAAGTATCCATTCCGTAGTTTATAGAGCTAAATGGTATTTGAGCACCGGCACGACTATGCATAGTATTTAGGTTGTGCACAAGCGCTTCCATAGCTTGATAACAAGCTCTTTTTGTCTCAACAAGCGTTCTTTCAAGCGTGAAGTTTTGAATTTTTTCTGCAATTTTAACATCAAAATTTTTCTTTAATAATTCAAGTTCTAGTGCTTGGTAACCATTATCTGAAGCAAGGACAGGCATAAGTTTATTGTTTTTCCAAATTGTATCTAAAACATTATTTATATAATTTTCTGAGTCGGAGATATCACCTAAAAGCATAACTGCTTTATTAAGATTTTGTCTATATATTCTAGCATATGTCTTTTTAACTCCATCAGCAAGTGCATAGTCAAAATTAGGAACACTTTGACCTCCATGTTGGTCATTTTGGTTAGATTGAATAGCTATGCAGGCAAGGGCAGAATAACTTGCTATATCATTTGGTTTTCTTAAAAAACCATGACCTGTAGAAAAACCATTTTTAAATAATCTATCTAAATCAATTTGACAACATGTTGTTGTAAGTGTCAAAAAATCAAGGTCATGAATATGAATGTCACCATTTGTATGGGCATCTGAATGCTTAGGATTAAGTACATACATTGAATAAAATTGTTTAGCACCTTCAGAACCATATTTAAGCATAGTTCCCATGGCAGTATCCCCATCGATATTGGCATTTTCTCTTTTTGTATCATTTTCACTTGCATCTTTATAAGTAAGACCTTCGTATATTTTCATTAGTCTAGTATTTTTTTCTCTTACTCTTGTTCTTTCCGCTCTATATAATATATATTCCTTAGCAGTTTTTGCGTGACCGGTCTCAATAAGAACTTTTTCTACAGCATCTTGAATTTCTTCAACAGTTGGAACTTTTATATCTTTATTTTCCAAATAAGATATTACTTCAAAAGCTAGTTCTTGAGCTATTTTAAAATCGTGACCACCTATAGCTGAAGCAGACTTATAGATTGCAGTAGCTATTCTATTTGAGTCAAAATCTACCATACGGCCATCTCTTTTTATTATTTGTGTAAACATTAAAATTCTCCTAATCTCACAATATATTGTATATCTCAAGAAATTATATACTATATGTAGAAGAAATACAAGAGATTTTGATATAATAAAAATAAAAAAAGTCCGAAAGAAATTCTATTCCTAAGGACTTTTTAAAATGCAATTGATATAAAATTAAATTAGATTAACCATTCCCCTAAAAGTGATCCTGCTAAAGCTACTGTAGCTTTTGCAGTCATATTTTCATGGTCAAGAAGAGGGTTAACTTCTACAAATTCTGCACTTACAAGTTTTTCTGATCTAGCAATAAGTTCAAGTGCGTAGTGAGCTTCTCTGTAGCCCATTCCTCCAGGAACTTTAGTGCCTGTACCAGGAGCAACTTCAGGATCAAGTACATCAAGGTCAAAACTCACATGAATACCATCAGTTCCATTTCCTGCTATTTTTATAGCTTCTTCAATTACTGTTTTTATTCCCATGTCATCTATTTCATGCATTGTGAATACTTTTATTCCAAGAGATTTTAGTGCTATTCTTTCGCCAGCGTCAAGATCTCTTGAACCTATATAAACTATGTGTTCTTTTTTTAATACAGCATCTTTTCCGCCTATTGAAGTAAGGGAATCGTCGCCCATGCCAAGAAGTACCGCAACTGGCATTCCGTGAATATTTCCAGATGGACTTGTTTGAGGTGTGTTTATATCACCGTGAGCATCAAACCAAATTACTCCAAGGTTTTTCTTGTGCTGAAGCACTCCTGAGATAGTTCCGATAGCGATACTGTGGTCTCCTCCTATAACAAGTGGGAATTTACCTTCAGTCATTGCATCAGAAACTTCTTTACAAAGGTTGCTATTTACCTCTGAAACTATATTTAGATTTTTTAGATTAGATCCAGCTACTGTAGTTGCAGCTTTTTTATCAACTACAATGTCGCATCTGTCTTCAACACTATATCCTATGTTTTCAAGTCTTTTAATAAGACCTGCATATTTTATAGCTTCAGGACCAAGATTTACACCTCTTGTTCCAGCTCCAAGGTCTATAGGCACACTTATTATAGATAAATTTTTATTTATTTCTGGTTTCATAATTTCCTCCTAAATTAAAAACTATTTAAACTACTGTTAAATATAATAAGCAATTTTTGTGCCAACTTAGAAAACTTTATAAAATGATACTTTATCAGTAAATTTTAGCAATTATAGATATATTTCTTTTAACTGCTTTATATAAATGTAAAAAATTTTTTTTACATTTATATAAAAATATCATATAATTAGTAATATATTGCTAATTATGTGGATTTGGGTTATAGGAAAATGGAGGTAGAGATGTTTGAAAAAATGATTTCATCAATATTTGCTATGAAGAACTTTTTTGATGAAATTTCTATTGTAGATAAAAATGGAATAATAAGGTATTGTGAGATTTTTATTCCAGATATGTATAGCTTTACCGCAGATGAGATTGTGGGAAAGCATCTTTTTGAGGTATTTAAAACTTCTAATGAGCAAAATAGTGAAGTTTTTCAAGTTTTAAAAACAGGAAAACCAATCATATTATTTAAAGAAGATTTAATAACATACAAAGGCGACAAAGTTAAGGGATACAGTAGCACATATCCAATATATAAGGACAATGAGCTAATTGGAGCAGCTGTAGCAATGAAGGTGCTTGATAGTAGTTTCAATAAAGAGTTTATAAAAATTGTTGACGAAGGTAAGGGAAGAAAAAGTCAGGGGCTTGAAAATTATACTATAGATAGCTTGATAACCAATGACCCATATATGTTGTCTATAAAAGATAAAATTAGGAAAGTTTCAAAAACTGATTCAGCAGTGCTTATTCAAGGGGAGACTGGAACTGGAAAAGAAATTGTAGCACAGGCGCTGCATTATTCCAGTAATAGAATGGATAAACCGTTTATATCTCAAAACTGTTCTGCTATTCCAGCTAACCTTCTAGAAAGTACACTGTTTGGGACTGAAAAAGGCAGTTTTACAGGCGCAATAACTAATAAGGGACTATTTGAACTTGCAAATGGAGGAACGATATTTTTAGATGAAATAAACTCAATGGATATATCTGTGCAGAGTAAAATTCTGAAAGCGATAGAAGAAAAGAGCATAAGACGTCTTGGAGGTCATAAAAATATAAAAGTAGATATAAGAATTATAGCAGCTATAAACGAAGACCCTTTTTGTGCGATTGAGAGCAACAGACTAAGAGAGGACTTGTTTTATAGAATAAATGTGGTGTCTTTAAAGCTAAATGAACTTAAAGATAGAAAGGAGGATATAATACTTTTAACTAGATATTATATAGATTATTATAATAAGTCTATGGACATGAATATATTAGGTATTGATGATGAAGTAGAAACGGTTTTTAAATTTCATAACTGGCCAGGAAATGTAAGAGAACTTAGAAATGTTATAGAAAGCGCATTTAATATGGCAGAAGAAGACTATATAGGAATAAAAGATATTCCAGATTACCTTACAGTAAAGAGGACGAAAGGATATTCAAATAATATTTTAAAACATCAAGAGAATTTTGAGATTAAAGGTTATGATGATTTAATAGCAGATTATGAAAAAAATATATTAATAAAAACGCTTAAAGAAAGTAAAAATAAATCAGAAGCTGCAAAAAAACTTAATCTCACAAGACAAAATCTTAATTATAAACTAGAAAAATTCGGATTAAAAGACAATTAGAAAGTTTATTATAACTTTCTAATTGTCTTTATTCATTAAAAAATTAAAGTCGAATGGTTGAAAATAAGCTATTATATCAGATTTTTCTGCTTTCACATTGCCTTGAACAAAGTTTGGCTTTCCGCCGCCTCTAGCATCAAAAGTTTCATTAAATTTTTCTACTATATAGCTAATGTTTAAAGTAGAAGAAGCTATTACATATTTATACCCATCCTCGTCGCTTCCTGAAAATAGTAGAACTGCTCCATTTCTTTGTTCGGTTAAAATGGATGCAAATTTTTGTAAATCAGAAGCGGATAGATTTTCTTCAAAAAGAAGCACTTTACTCAATTTTTTATCAATTGTATCAGCTCTTAGTTTAAACAGTTTGTTTAAAAGTGATATATTTTCAGCACGAAGTTTATCTCTATCTATTTTTAATTGAGAAACGGCTCTGTCCGAAAATTCAGGTTTACAAGAAAGTTGATTTGATATGTCGTATAGAACTTTGTTTTTATCATTATAGTCATTAAAGGCTCTTTTCCCACAAAGGATATATACTCTTGTTCCGCCCTTATAGTTTTGACTAGATAAAAATTTTATTATTCCAATTTCTCCAGTGTATCTAACATGGGTTCCGCAACACGCACAAATATCTGCCCCTGGAACTGATACTACTCTTATTTCACCGTCAATTTCTTTTTTGCTCCTGTAGTTTAGTATATCAAGTTCATCCTTAGAAGGGCAGTCTATTTTAACACCTAAGTTTTTATACACAATATCGTTTGCTTTTCTTTCTATAAAGTCTAAGTTTTCTTCAGTTAGTTTTCCGTCAAAATCTACAGTTATATAATTTTCTCCCATATGAAAACCGACGTTATTTAAGCCAAAGTATCTATTTACAAGTCCAGATACTATGTGTTCTCCTGTATGATGCTGCATGAGCATAAATCTAAAATTCCAATCAATTTTACATTCCACTATGCTTTGGGGCTCTAATGGATTGTTTACATAATGATATATTATTCCATCATTTTCGATAACATCAAAGACCTCAGCGTAAGAATCGGTGTTTTGATAAGGACTATCTAAATTTATAGGAGAAATAAAACCTTTATCTGGGGGTTGCCCTCCTCCTTCTGGGAAAAAAGCGGTTTTATCAAGGATTATTCTAAATGAATAGATATTAAAATTTGGATCATTTTGTTCTACATTTTGACATTCTAAAACGGTTGCGTTAAACTTGGTGATATAACTGCTATTTTCAAATAATTTTATGGTCTTTCCCATCATATACCTCTATATTTTAATATTTTATATTATAAGTGGAATCTTTTTTTAAATTCCAATTTTGCCTTTTTATCTGCAAAGATTATCATTCCTAACATAACCATAGCAGAGTAAAAAGCTGCGAATATAAGCGTCCATCGGACTGTAGATAAGCTAAAAATAACAAGTAGGATAGAAAGTATACCCACTATAGAAATTGTTATCTGATATACAAAGTATTCCCTAAATTGCATAGGTTTAAACACTGCTATTGAAGATATTGATGATACACCCAAAATTATTATAGCAGGAATTGCATAACTTATAGACCATTTTTGATATCCAAGTGCATAGTCGATAAAAATTACTATTGCTGAAATGGAAAGCATTTGCTTTAGTATAAAAAAACCTATGTTTTTTAATGATTTTTGAATTGTATATATAGTAAACCATATATATCCTAGTACCGAAGTTGAAAGAAATAGATAAGTTAAATCTTTTTCGCTTAAGAATTTAATAGATATGGTCATAAAAAACATTATGATAGAAAGGAATACATATATTTTAAAGCGTATAAGTTGATAATGCTTACCTTCTATTTCTATTTTAGGATAAGGTTCTATGAAATTTTGATCTATATTTTTTAGTTTGTTTCCGCATAATGGACATTTTGAAGATTTATTTAATATTTTTATATTGCATTTATCGCAGTGATTCATCATTCTACCTCATTTGTATATATAGAAACATCCATACCTTCGCCTACTAAATATCTAATTATAAATTTTACTATTTCTGTATCTTCTATTAAAGCAGAAAAATTGAGATAGAAGGTATCCTTATAGGAAAAATTCATGTTTTTAAATGGATTAGAAAGTGATGGGCTTAGGATTATCTCTAAATCTTTTACAAAATTATCAATACCATTTTTGAATTCTATTATTCCAAGGCTAGATATTATAGTGGTTTGACTTTTTTCACTGCTTCTATAAAAGCCTTTTATGGCATAGTTTTTTATAGCTAGAGGAACTATCCTAAATATTGGATTTTTTTCTAAACTTCCAAAGTATCTTATTCTTTGGGCAAGAAAATCCTTATCTAAATATCTTTTGAACTCTTCGGATACAATTTCTAATATATGATCAAATGTATAATTTTCATTTTCAAAATCTACAGTAGGGTATATACATGTAAAGAAATTTCTAAGAGTAGAGGTTTCAAAATAAAATCTTAAATTAGTAGGTAGGCATACTGTTATTGGTTTCTTTAAAGAATCTTTTTTTAGATCTTCGCTGTATATGGCATATATTATAAGTGCGGTAAGATAAGTGCTTACAGTAGCTTTTTTGCTTTTAACAAGTTTGAGAAAATCACTTAGTGGAAATTTTGCAATTATAACTTTGAGCTTTCCACTGTCCATTAAGGTGCCTGGGATTGAATAAGCTTTTTTGGGTTTGACATTATTTTTAATAGCAGAAACATCTTTGTGTTTTGCAAAGGCATCTTCACCAAGTGCGATGGTAGAAACATTTGATTCATAGGTATCTATATTGTCAGATATCTCGGTAGGGTGTATTTCTTTAAGATAGTAATATAGAATATAATTTAAAAAGCGCAGCATTCCTGCACCATCTCCTAGAGCGTGAAATACTTCTAAATTGATTTTATTTTTAAAATAAGATAATTTAAAAAGAAAGTTATTGTTCTCTTTCTTCATTATTGTTTTGCATGGATAAAAATTTTCTTCATAAACGATTGGTTCATCAAAATTTATTTCAAAATAAGGCCAAAAAAGCCCTCTCCTAAGCTTTACTTTAAATATAGGCATTGCAGAAAGTGCTTTGTTAAGTGCAATTTTAAGAATGTTTGGTTCTATATCTTCATAGAGATAAGCTGACATTCTAAAAACATTTGTAGAGCCAAGATCGCTTACAGCAGGGTAAAGTTTTCCTGTATTGTCAAGCTTGCTCCAATATAATTCCTCATTAATATTCATAATATTCCACCTCTTTATTATTTATAAATAATATCATAAAAGGTGTAAATTTTAAAGAAAAAAGCAAAAAAACCTTTAACTAAAGATATTATTTTGGAAAAAAATTTAAAAATATGATATATTAGTAATAATAACTAATGATAGAAGTAAAAAATTGAGGTGTATTTAAATGAAGATCAATTTCTCTATGGATATAAGACAGACGCAGAAGCTTCAGATGACCAGAGAATTAAAACAGGCTATAGAGCTCTTGAATATGAACACTCAAGAAGTCGAGAGCATAATAATCGAAGAGATAAAAGAAAATCCAACTTTGGAAGCTGAGTCTAAAGATGATGTGGACTGGTCAAAATATATAGATGACATGAAGACTATATCAAATTACTCGCAAGGTAATAGCTTTGATGAAGATGAGAATGATAATAGTCCAGAAAATTATATAAAAGCTCCGGTCAATATATATGATTATTTGGAAAATGAGATATCTGCTTTGAATTTGGATAAAGATGAAAAAGAAATAGCTTACTACATAATTGAAAGGGTTAATGATAGCGGATATTTTGTTTCAGACATAGATGAATGCATAGGAGTTTTGGGTGTTTCGGAAAAAGAATTTTTAGATGTTTTAAGAAAAGTTCAAAGTATTGAGCCTACAGGAATTTGCGCTAGAAATTTAAAAGAGTGTCTGTTGCTACAACTTGAAAAAATGTATGACGAAGATGACATAGTGGTACAATTAGTTGAACATGAACTTGAGAATATAGCGGCTAAAAAATATCAATTAATACAGAAAAAGTACAAATTAAAAGAGCAGGAATTATCAGAGGCGATTAAAGTTATAAAGTCACTTGATCCTAAACCTGGAAGAGAATTTGCTTATTTTGCGCCAATGTATGTTTCACCAGATGTATATGTTGAAAAAAATGGAGAAAAATGGGAAGTTGTAAACAACTCTGTTTTGCCACAGCTTCACATAAGTGATTTTTATAAAAAAATGCTTAGTGAACGTAATGAGGATGTAGATAAGGAAACTGAAAAATATATAAAAGAAAAATTAAATAAAGCGCTAAATTTGATTAGAAATATAGATCAAAGGAAAAATACTATTCAAAAAGTCGCATATCAAATAGTTGAAAACCAGCTTGATTTTTTTGAAAAAGGAAAGAATTATATAGTTCCTATGAAACTTAAAGATATTGCTGAAATGACAGGGTTTCATGAGTCCACAATATCAAGAGCTGTAAATGGAAAATATATGATGACACCTAGAGGGCTTTTTGAATTTAAATATTTTTTTACTACATCAGTAAGTACCTCGGATGGAAATTCCATATCCAATAAAAATATAAAAGATAGAATAAGGGAAATTATAGATGTTGAAAATAAGAAAAAACCCATGAGTGACCAAAAGATATGTGATATACTAAATAGAGAAGGAATAGAAGTTTCTAGAAGAACTGTAACTAAATACAGAGAAGAAATGGATATTTTAACATCTACACTTAGAAAAGAATTATAATATTTAAGGAATTTTAAAATTATAGATTAAAAATGTTACAAAACTGATATTTTTCATTTAATTACAATGAGAATATCAGTTTTTTTTTATCTCTAAAAGCTATATAAAGCTTAAAAAGTACACTATTTTTTTAACAAACTGCATTGGAGTGTGAAAAAATATGACAAAAACGAGATAAAGTATACCATAAAAATATTTTTTTTAAAAAAAGTATTGCAAAAAAAGTTTAATAGTGTATAATAATTAACTGGGAACGATAAACGTCCCACGAATAATAATTTAAAGATTTTGTTTATATATATTAGGAGGCTCTATGATAAAAGTTGCGATTAATGGATTTGGAAGAATAGGAAGATTAGCTCTTAGAAACATGAGTAAATATCCAGACGATTTTGAGATTGCTGCGATAAACAGTACTAGAGATGCGTATACACTTGCTCACCTACTTAAATATGATTCATCGCAGGGAAGATTTGATGCAAAAGTTGAAGTTTTATCAGAAACGAAATTTTCAATAGATGGAAGAGTTATAGAAATTATATCAGAAAGAGAACCTTCAAAGTTACCTTGGGGGGAAAGAAATATAGATGTTGTGCTAGAATGTACAGGGAAATTTGTAGATAAAGAAAAAGCGAAATCACATATAGAAGTAGGTGCAAAAAAAGTAGTTATATCAGCACCGGCAAAAGGAGATTTAAAAACTGTTGTTTACGGAGTTAACCATGACGTAATAACATCAGAAGATACTGTAGTATCAGGAGCTTCATGTACAACAAATTGTTTAGCTCCTATGGCTAAAGTTATGGACAAGGAATTTGGAATTGTAAGCGGACTGATAACTACAGTTCATGCTTACACTAATGATCAAAATACACTTGATGGAACTCATGCAAAAGGAGATCTTAGAAGATCAAGAGCTGCAGCGGCTAATATAGTTCCAAATTCAACAGGAGCTGCAAAAGCAATAGGGCTTGTTATTCCAGAATTAAAAGGTAAATTGGATGGAGCAGCTCAGAGAGTGCCTGTGGTTACAGGATCTCTTACTGAACTAGTATGCGTACTAGATAAAAAAGTTACGGTAGAAGAAATAAATTCTGCTATGAAAAAGGCAAGTGATGACTCATTTGGATATACAGAAGATCAAATAGTATCTTCAGATGTTATTGGAATAACTTATGGTAGTTTGTTTGATGCCACACAGACAAAAGTTCTTAGAGTTGGAGGGAGTCAGCTTGTAAAAGTGGTAGCTTGGTATGACAATGAAATGTCATATGCAGCGCAATTGGTCAGAGTAGCAAGATATGTGGGCCAATTGATTTAACGTTATCAATTTTTTAAAACTTCTAAGTAATCACACGAAATAATCAGACTCTAATTGCCAAGTAAAGAGTCTGATTATTTTTATCTAAAAATGTGTATAAATATAAAAAAATACTTGTAAAAAAATAATATTTGAAGTATTATAATAATAGGTGGGACGATAAATGAGTAGCGGGGGCAAAAAAGTCCCTTGCAAAAATTCCTTCCTTACAAACCCAGTGAAGGGGGATTTTAATGGACAGTCTTTTAGAAATTCAAAGAAAGATAGTTCCTGAAGCACTTATACTGCTAGAGAAAAGATATGCTATTCTAAAAGAAATATATCTTTCCGGAACTATAGGTAGGCGTATGCTTGCCACGAAAATGAATATTTCAGAAAGAATTGTAAGAAGTGAAGTTGAATTTTTAAAATCGGAAGGACTGCTTTCGATTGATGCTACAGGAATGATAATTACCCCTCTTGGAACTGAAATTCTAGATAATTTAGGAGAATATATTTCTCAAATAAAAGGACTTTCGGTTATGCAAGATAACTTGGCAAAAAAAATGGGTATATACAAAGTGTTGATTGTTCCTACTTCACTTGAATACAATATAGATGCTTTAAAAGAACTTGGCAAAGAAGCATCTAAGTATTTTTTAAAGACAGTAAAACCTGATGATGTTGTAGGCATAACTGGTGGATATACTATGTATCAGTTTTCAGAACAAATGCCGAAAAAAGAATTTTCAAAAATGACAATTGTACCAGCTAGAGGTGGTTTAGGAGAAGTGCTTGAAATACAGTCTAATAGCATAGTTGCCAACTTGGCAGGCAAACTATCTGCGAATTATAAACTGCTTCATATTCCAGACAATATAAATAAAGATATAATGAGCTATATGTATGAAGATCCTCAAATAAAGGGTGTAGTTGATGATATAGCAAAGATAAACTATCTTGTTTTTGGAATAGGGAATGCAGAAGATATGGCTAAAAGAAGGCAAACTCCAAAAGACCAATGGGAAGAGATAAAAAGTAAGGGTGCTGTTTCGGAATCGTTCGGACATTACTTTGACATAAATGGGCATATTGTTTATGAAACAGGTACTGTTGGTATAAAACTTGAACAGTATAAAGACTTACAACATATAATAGGTATAGCAGGCGGCAAAAATAAGGCAGAGGCAATTCTGTCAATATCTAAAATAAATAAAAATTTAGTCTTGATAACAGATGAAAGTGCAGCGTACAGGATTTTGGATTTATTAGATTAGATTTTAAAAAGTGTGATTAAAATTTAAAAAGAAGATTACTTAGGAGGAAACAAAAATGGTAAAGGTTGCAATTAACGGATTTGGAAGAATAGGAAGACTTGCTTTAAGAAAAATGATGGAGCAGACTGATAAGTTTGAGGTTGTAGCTATAAATGACCTTACTAACTCAAAAACTTTAGCTCATTTATTTAAGTATGATTCAGCTCAAGGAAGATTTAATGGTGAAATAACTGTAGAAGAAACGGGTTTCATGGTTAATGGAAAAGAAATAAAAGTTTTTGCTCAAAAAAATCCAGCAGACCTTCCATGGGGAGAACTTGGAGTAGATGTTGTACTTGAATGTACAGGCTTCTTTACAGATAAGGATAAGGCGCAGGCGCATATAGAAGCAGGAGCTAAGAAAGTAGTTATATCAGCACCAGCTACAGGAGATTTAAAAACAGTGGTATTCAATGTAAATCATGACATACTTGATGGAACAGAAACAGTTATATCAGGAGCTTCTTGTACAACTAACTGTCTTGCTCCAATGGCAAAAGTATTAAATGACAAGTTTGGAATAACTAAAGGATTTATGACTACTATCCACGCTTATACAAACGATCAAAATACACTGGATGCACCTCATGCTAAAGGAGATTTAAGAAGAGCTAGAGCTGCAGCTGCAAATATAGTTCCAAACTCAACTGGAGCAGCAAAAGCAATTGGTCTTGTAATCCCAGAATTAAAAGGAAAACTAGATGGTGGAGCACAGAGAGTACCAGTTATAACAGGATCGCTTACAGAACTTGTTTGTACACTAGGTAAAAACACTTCAACACAAGAAATAAATGAAGCTATGAAAGCTGCTGCAAACGAATCATTTGGATACACAGAAGAAGAATTAGTATCTTCAGATATCATAGGAATAAGCTATGGATCACTATTTGATGCAACTCAAACAAAAGTAATGGAAGTAAACGGAGAGCAATTAGTGAAAGTTGTATCATGGTATGATAACGAAATGTCATACACAAATCAGTTAATAAGAACTTTAGGACATTTTGCTTCATTAACGAAATAATAATAAATTAAGAATGCAGGCTGGTCCATGTTTTACATGGACCTGCTTTATAACGTGTGGAGGAATTTGATATGTCAATGCTTAATAAAAAAACAATAGAAGATATACAATTATCTGGGAAGAAAGCGCTAGTAAGATGCGATTTTAACGTACCTCTTAAAGATGGTGAAATTACAGATTTAAATAGAATTTATGGGGCACTTCCTACAATAAAATATCTTATGGATAATGGAGCTAGAGTTATACTTTGCTCTCACCTTGGAAAACCTAAAAACGGTTATGAAAAGGTGTTTTCATTAGAACCAGTTGCAAAAAAACTATCAGAACTTTTAGGAAAAGAAGTAGTTTTTGCAGCAGATGAAGAAGTTGTAGGCGCTAACGCAAGAGAAGCTGCTTCTAAAATGCAAGATGGCGACGTAATGCTTATCGAAAATACTAGATTTAGAAAAGAAGAAACTAAAAACGAAGAAAACTTCTCAAAAGAACTAGCTTCACTTGCAGATATATTTGTAAATGATGCATTTGGAACAGCGCACAGAGCGCACTGTTCAACAGTAGGTGCAGGAGAGTTTTTACAAGAACGTGTTTGCGGATATCTTATTCAAAAAGAATTAAAATTCTTAGGAGAAGCAGTTGAAAGTCCAAAAAGACCTTTTACAGCTATTCTTGGAGGGGCAAAAGTATCAGATAAAATAGCAGTGATTGAAAAATTACTAGATAAGGTAGATACCCTTATAATAGGTGGGGGTATGGCATATACTTTCCTTAAAGCACAGGGATATAAAATAGGAAGTTCTCTTGTAGAAGAAGAAAAAATAGAGTATGCTAAAGAGATGATAATGCAAGCAAAAGCTAAGGGCGTAGATATGCTACTTCCTGTAGATAATGTAACTGCAGACAAATTTTCTCCTGATGCACAGCCTGTAGTAACTTCAGATCAAAATATAGAAGATGGATACATGGGACTTGACATTGGACCTAAAACTATAGAGCTTTATGTAGAAAAAGTAAAGGCATCTTCAACTATAATATGGAATGGACCTATGGGTGTATTTGAATTCGAAAACTTTGCAAAAGGAACTCTAGCTATAGCTCAAAATATGGCGGAGTTAAAAGATGCAGTAACTGTTATAGGTGGAGGAGATTCAGCTGCAGCAGTAAATCAGCTTGGTTTTGGCGATAAGATGACACATGTTTCTACTGGTGGAGGAGCATCATTAGAATTCTTAGAAGGCAAAGAGCTTCCTGGAATAGTATCATTAGACGCTAAATAGACATATCATTAGACTCTAAATAGAAGGAGAAACGTTATGAGAAGACCAATAATTGCAGGTAACTGGAAAATGTTTAAAACAATTGCAGAGGCAGTTGATTTTGCTAAGGAAATAAAAGGAAACTGTGAAACTGAAAATGTAGATGCAGTTATATTTGCACCGTTTACAATGATACAAGCACTTAAAGAAGAATTAAAAGGAACTAGTGTTAAGGTAGGAGCTCAAAACTTTCATTATGAAGATGAAGGGGCTTTTACAGGAGAGGTGTCAGCTAAAATGCTTCTTGAGATAGGTGCGGAATATGTTATAGTAGGCCACTCTGAAAGAAGACAGTATTTTAATGAGACAGATGAAACTGTAAATCTTAAAGTTAAAAAAGCTATAAAAGAAGGAATTACTCCTGTGATTTGTGTTGGAGAATCTTTAGAGCAAAGAGAATCGGGAGTAACTAAAGATATCGTTAAAAATCAAGTAATAGCTGCATATAAAGGAATATCTGAAGAGGGAACTTTAGCAACTGTAATCGCATACGAGCCTATATGGGCAATTGGAACTGGAAAGACAGCTACAAGTGCACAAGCTAATGAGGTTTGCGCTCAGATAAGACATGAAATCGAAGCACTTTATGGAGAAACTGTTGCGAAAAAGATTAGAATACAGTATGGTGGTTCTGTAAAACCAGCAAACGTAAAAGAAATAATGGCACAGTCTGACATAGATGGAGCTTTAGTAGGTGGAGCTTCACTTATAGCTGAAGATTATATCAAGCTTATAAAATTTTAAGGAGATTACTATGAAAAAACCAGTAGCACTTATTATATTAGATGGTTTTGCATTAGTAGATAAAGTAGAAGGAAATGCAGTTAAAGCTGCTAAAAAGCCTAATTTTGATAACTACTATTCAAAATATCCTGTTACCAATCTTGGAGCAAGTGGGTTAGATGTTGGGCTACCTGATGGCCAAATGGGAAATTCAGAAGTAGGTCATTTGAATATAGGTGCAGGAAGAATCGTATATCAGGAGCTTACGAGAATAACTAAGGCTATAGAAGATGGTGATTTTTTTGAAAATCCAGAGCTTGTTTCAGCTATGAAGAATGCATCAAATGGTAAGGCACTTCATTTAATGGGGCTTTTATCAGATGGAGGAGTTCATTCTCATATAGATCACTTAAAAGGACTTTTAGAAATGGCAAAACGTCATAATATAGAAAAAGTCTATGTTCACTGTTTTATGGACGGAAGAGATACTCCACCTAAATCAGGGCTTGATTATATAAAAGAGCTAGAAACATTCATAAATAAGAATCAGATAGGTGAAATAGCTACTATATCTGGAAGATATTATGCTATGGATAGAGATAATAGATGGGAAAGAGTTCAAAAGTCATATGATGCGGTAGTTTCTGCTAAGTCTGAATATGTAGGAGCACCTTCTAAAGCTATGGAAGATTCATATCAAAATGATAAAACTGATGAATTTGTAGAACCTGTAGTAGTACTTGAGGGATATGAAGGAATAAAATCTGGAGATAGTGTGATATTCTTCAATTTTAGACCAGATAGAGCAAGAGAGCTTACTAGAGCAATTACAGAAAATGAGTTTGATGGCTTTGAAAGAACAAAAATAGCAACTAACTATATTACAATGACTCAGTATGACATCAACTTTAAAAATGTAACAGTGGCTTATAAACCACAGACTTTGACTAATACGCTTGGAGAGTATCTAGCAGAAAAAGGGCTTACTCAGCTAAGAATAGCAGAAACAGAAAAATATGCACATGTTACATTCTTCTTTAACGGTGGAAGAGAAGCGGTATATAAAAATGAGTCAAGAATCCTTGTTAATTCGCCAAAAGTAGCAACATATGATATGCAACCAGAAATGTCAGCGTATGAAGTTACAGAAAAGCTTTTAGAAGACCTAACAAATGACCCTAAAGATGTTATAATACTAAACTATGCTAACTGTGATATGGTAGGCCATACAGGGGTGTTTGATGCAGCGGTTAAAGCAGTTGAGGCAGTTGATACATGCCTTGGAAAAATTGTTTCTAAGATTCAAGAAATTGGCGGAAGTGTACTAATAACAGCAGATCATGGAAATGCAGAACATATGTATGCAGAAGATGGTAGCCCGTTTACGGCACATACTACAAATAGAGTACCACTAATATATGTAAATGATGATGATTCAAAAGCAGAGCTTAGAAGTGATGGAAGACTTTGTGATTTATCGCCTACAATTTTGGATATATTAGGATTAGAGAAACCAGAAGAAATGACAGGAAAGTCATTAATTATAAAATAATCAGGAGGAATATTATGTTTATTACAGATGTATATGCAAGAGAAATACTAGATTCAAGAGGAAATCCTACAGTAGAGGTTGAAGTTACACTTGAAAGTGGAGTAATAGGAAGAGCTGCAGTGCCATCAGGAGCATCAACTGGAATATATGAAGCTGTAGAATTAAGAGACGGAGACAAGGGAAGATACCTTGGAAAAGGAGTTCTAAAAGCGGTTTCAAATGTAAATGAAATAATTGCTCCTGAACTTGAAGAAATGAATGTTTTTGATCAAGTAGGTATAGATAAGCTTATGATAGAGCTTGATGGAACTGATAACAAAGGAAAACTAGGTGCAAATGCTATACTAGGAGTTTCTATGGCAGTAGCTAAGGCAGCAGCAGAAGAGCTTGGAATGCCACTTTATAGATATATAGGTGGAGTAAATGCAAAAACACTTCCAGTTCCAATGATGAACATAATAAACGGAGGAGAGCATGCAGATAACAATGTAGATATCCAAGAGTTTATGGTAATGCCTGTAGGAGCTAAATCTTGGAAAGAAGCACTTAGAATGGGTGCTGAAATATTCCACGCACTTAAGTCTGTACTTCACGGAAAAGGTCTTAATACAGCAGTAGGTGACGAGGGTGGATTCGCTCCAAACCTTACTTCAAATGAAGAAGCACTAAAAGTAATAGTAGAAGCTATTGAAAAAGCTGGATACAAGCCAGGAGATGAAGTTAGAATAGCTATGGACGCAGCAGCATCATCTTTCTACTCAAAAGAGAAAAACTTATATGTGTTAGCAGGTGAAGGTAAAGAGTTTACTTCAGCGCAAATGGTAGCGTTCTACGAAGATCTTTGCAGCAAATATCCAATAGTATCAATCGAAGATGGTCTTGATGAAAATGATTGGGATGGATTCAAATTAATGACTGAGAAACTTGGAAACAAGATTCAAATAGTTGGGGATGACCTTTTCGTAACAAACACTGCAAAACTTGCAGAAGGAATCGAAAAAGGAATCGCAAATGCAATCCTTATAAAACTAAACCAAATCGGAACAATCACAGAGACTCTAGATGCTATAGAAATGGCTAAGCTAGCAGGATATACAGCAATTATATCTCACAGATCTGGAGAAACAGAAGACACTACTATAGCAGACCTTGTTGTAGCAACAAATGCTGGACAAATAAAAACAGGAGCTCCATCAAGAACTGATAGAGTTGCAAAATACAACCAGCTTATAAGAATTGAAGATGATTTAGAAGGAATTTCTCAGTACAAAGGAATGAATGCATTCTACAATATAAAGAAATAGTTCAAATTATAATAAATGAAACAGCCGCCATATAAACGGCTGTTTTTTTGTGCATATAAATATCAATGGATTTGTTGTAATATGCTGAAATTATGATATAATTAAACTATATGTTTTAGTATTTTCAATAATGTAGCTTATCTTTAATTTAATAGAAATTTAGAGGCAGTTGTTATGGAAGATATGAAGATAAAAGATATTGAAGAGAATCAAAGGCCAAGAGAAAAAATGCTTATAGAAGGTATTGAAAATCTTAGCAATCAAGAATTATTAGCCATACTTATAAATACTGGAAGTAAAGGGTTTTCATCAATAGGACTTGCAGGTATGATTTTAAAAAAAGCTGGAGGGATAAAGGGGCTTGTTGAAATGGATTTAAATTCTCTTCAGGAAATCAATGGAATCGGGCCAGCTAAGGCAACTACTATATTTGCAGCTATGGAACTCTCTAAGCGGATATCTAAAATAATAGGAAGGCAAAAATTTGATATAAAATCTCCGCAGAGCATTTCACAGCTATTTATGGAGGAACTTAGGTATAAAAAAAAGGAAGTCGTAAAAGTACTTTTATTAGATACGAAAAATAACATAATAACAGATGCTATCGTATCTGAGGGATCTCTTAATGCATCTATTGTTCATCCTAGAGAGGTTTATATTGAGGCCATCAAGCGAAGTGCAAATAAAATTATTGTAGTACACAATCATCCGTCAGGAGATCCAAATCCAAGCAGTGAAGATATAAATATAACGCAAAGATTATGTGAATCTGGCAAAATTTTAGGAATAGAGCTTTTAGATCATATAATAATTGGAGACGGAGTTTATTGCAGTTTAAGAGAATTAAATTATATAAGATAATATGGAAGGCATAAAATGAAATTCAAAATTAAATTTAATTTTAACCCTAGTAAATATAATAAGGGGATAATATATGGAGTAGCTATATTTTTAGTATTAGTAGTAGGGTTTCTAATATTAAACGAAATTAATGGGAAATCTATAAGCCATAAAATAATATCACCTATTTTAAACAAAACATCAGGGATAAGCAGAGGGGTAAGTGGATTTATTGATCGTAAATATATTCATGACGAGCAAGAAAATAAGATAAGAGATCTTGAAACAGAAAACAGTAAGCTTAGAAAACAATTGATTGAAAATCTTATAAGTCAAGAAGAACTTAGAGATCTTAAAGAATTAAAAACTATGCTTAAACTTAAGGACGAAAATATATATGACGAATATATAACTGCAGATATAATATCAAAAGATGGAAATGGATTTTATTCTTCGTTTTTGATTTCAGCAGGTAAAAAAGATGGAATAACAGAAGGTAGCTTAGTTCTTAGTGGAACTGGACTTGCAGGTGTAGTAGATGTTTCTTATGACAACTATAGCAAAGTAGTTTCAATCCTCGACTCAAAAATGTCAATGAGCTTTAGTATTGCAAGAAATGAAAAGATAACTGGAATAGCGAGTCAAAATATAGATAGCAAAGCTTTTGAAGATATAAAAGAGGGGCTTTTAAAAGGGTATTGTAATGAAACAGAAGAAGAGGTACTTTTAGGTGACATAGTTATAACCTCAGGCATGGGAGTATATCCAAAAGGCATTGAGATTGGTGAAGTGTATGAGATAATAGAAGATAGTACAAATCTTTTAAAATATATAAAAATAAAACCATACACGGATTTTAATGATTTAGACAAGGTAATGGTCATAAAAACAAGAAAAATGGATTAAGAAGTGAAGAGACTAGAATGAAAAATATACTATATATATTTGTGGGATTATTAATTTTAATTTTAGAAATATCAGTAGCAAATAGTTATCCTATATGGGGTGTAAATCTAGATTTGTTGCTGATATATGTAATAATATTAAGTAAAAATACAGATGCAAAATCAAACTTTATAGTAGCGGTAGCGTTGGGATTCTTTAAAGATATTCTTATAGGACTCAAATTTGGCGTTAATATAATTATTTTAATCTTGGTTTCGGCACTAGTAAGATTTACAAAAGATAAGATTTATGAATATAGACATATTTATCCTATAATATTAATTACAATAGGGACCTTTATACAGTGTATTTGTTATTTTGCTGCAGCGAATATATGGTATAGTGGAGCAGAGTTGAGTTTGTTTAGTGTTATATTTATGAAGAAACTTATATTAAACAGTATCCTAGGGATATTTGTTTATGAGTCTTCATGTAATATTTTTGATAAAATATAAGTGGTGAAAAAATGAAGATCAATATAAACATAGATGACAGAAATAAATTTTTTTTTAAAATAGTAATTTTATGTTTTGTTGTACTGATATTCAAATCCTTTTATCTTACAACTATAAAAGGGGATGAATATTCAGAAATAGCAGATAATAAAATATATAAGAAAATATCTATAGATGCGCCAAGAGGTGAGATAAGAGATAGAAATGGAACTCTATTAGCTGGAAATAAGCCGGTATTTTCTGTTGAAATATCAGCAAATGAGATAGAGGCAGAGACTATAAATGGAGTTGTATCTGACGTTGTAGATATACTTGAAAATAGCGGAGAGAAAATAAAGGATGAGTTTCCGATAGTTATAACAGATAACGGCTACGAATATACTTTTGATAAAAAAGTAAGTGAATGGAAAAAAGCAAATTCCATTCCAGCTAATTTTACAGCAGAGCAGACTTTTGATTATATGGTAGATACGTTAACTTCAAATGGGGTTATATCACTAGATCAAAATGACACGGTGTTTGATATTCAATCAAAAATAATAGAAGCTGGATATTTTCCACCGATATCTGTAGAAAAGATGGAGTTTTCTGAAAATGTAAAAAAACAGGAATGGCTTACTAAATACTTAAAAAAATATGTAGACGAAGAGGAAGATATATATAAGACTTCAGCAAGAGAAGCCTTTGTATATGTAAGAAAATATTATGGGATAGATGAATCCTTAGGCGATAAAGAAGCTAGAAAAATTATGATGGTAAGAGATCTAATAAGATCTAAGGGATATTATCAATATGAACCCACAATTATCTCAGAAGACATAAGTAAAGAGTCAGTATCTAAGATAGAAGAAAATGCAATGAACCTTCCTGGGATTTCTGTAAAAACCACGTCGGTAAGATATTATCCAGAAGGATCTAGTGCAGCACATATACTTGGACAGCTTGGAAAAATTGCAAGTCAAAATGAAATTGATAAATACGTAAAAGAAAAATCATATGCACCTACAGATATGATTGGAAAAACAGGTATAGAAAAGAAATATGAAGATATTCTTAATGGGAAAAAAGGTTATACTAAAGTTCAAGTAGATGTAAGTGGAAGAATGATAGAAACCTTAGAAAGGGTTGATCCTGAAATTGGAAGTACAGTTTACCTTACAATAGACTCAAAACTTCAAGAAGTTGCAGAAGCTTCTCTTAAGAAAACATTAAAAACGATACAATCAGGTGGGACTTACGATAGTGTTTGGGGAAATATGAGAATGAGAGATAATCGCAGAGTATATTCCAAAGCACAATCAGGAGCAGTTGTGGTACTTGATGTAAAGACAGGCGAAGTACTCGCACTTGCAAATTATCCAGACTATGACCCCAATTTATTTGCTCAGGGAATAAGTACTCAAGATATGAATTCACTTATGCCCTTAAATATGAACGATCCTATAGCACCAAAACCACTTTACAATATAGCTACTATGACTTCAGTTCAGCCAGGATCTACTTTTAAGCCTATAACTGGACTAGCAGCATTAGAAAATGGGTTGGATCCATACTATCAGATTCTTGATAAAGGGTATATTGAGATGGGCGGAAGAACCTTTGGATGCTGGATATGGAACGAAAGAAAAGGTAATCACGGGTATGAAAATCTAATGGATGCCCTTAGAGACTCTTGTAACTACTATTTCTATTGTATAAGTGTAGGCTATAATTATGCAACAGATGCACCACTTCCGGTTAAGATGAAAGCAGATGAGATTCTTAAATACTCAAAAATGTTTGGACTTGATCAAAAGACTGGGATTCAAATTGAAGAAATTCCTGGTAAAGTTCCAGATCCTGAGAGTAAAGCTAAATCTGTGGCATCAAGACTAGAAGCAGATTTAAACCGAAGAATGAGAACTTACTTTGAAAAATTTGACAATAAAAGTGAAAAATATGATCAAGCTATAGCAACAATTGTGGGATGGATGCCTGAAAACCCTACTAGGGGCGAGATTATGAATCGACTTGGGGAACTAGGTGTAAAAGAACAGTATATTGAAGAGGTTACTGATGTAGTTAAATATAGCTACTTTAACCAAGGAAAATGGCAAACGGGAGATACATTCAACCTGTCAATAGGACAGGGAGAGCATGCTTATACCCCAATTCAACTAGCTAACTATGTGGCCGCTATAGCAAATGGAGGTTATTTAAATAAGGTTACAGTTGTAGATAAAGTTGAATCTTCAGATAAGAAAAATATTCAAACTGAAGAGAGAATAAGCAAAAAAATAGAACTTAAGAATCCAGACAATTTAAAGTATATAAGACAGGGGATGGAAGATGTTTCTGATGAAGGATCAGCCAGTTCTTACCTTAAAAATTTCCCTATAAAAATAGCTTCTAAAACTGGTACAGCTCAAAAATCAGGTAGAATTCCAGCAGCAGACGAAGAAGCGTATTTATTAAAGCACATGGGAAGTTTTGGTGTAAGTAAGAATGAGGTTATGAAGCTTGCAGAGAAATATGAAAAAGATGATAAATATAGATATCCAAAACATATTTATATGAAGCGTGCTATAATGGAATTAAATCCAAATATAACATCAGAGCGTATAAATGCATATAAAGATTCTTATGATCCATTTGCATGGCTTGTGTCTTACGCACCTGCAGAAAATCCTGAAATTGCTGTAGTTACACTTCTATTCCAAGGAGGGCATGGTGGTTTTGGAGCAGCGATTGCAAGAGATATATATGCTGAACATTTTAATTTGATAGAAGATGATGTAATTGATGAGGAATTTTCTTTTACAGATAATATTAGTTAAAAGAAAGGGTTACTATGGGTTTAGAAATAAAAGCGACTAAATCAGGGTTTATGATAAATGTAGGAGAATCTGTAGAGTTTATAGAAGCAAGAAAACTTCTTATAGACAAATTTGAAGAAGCTAATGGTTTTTTTAAAGGAAGTAAATTTATAAACTTTAATGCACCAGGACTAAAGAATTCAGATATAGAGTATCTTATAAAATTTTTGGAAGAGTCATATGGAATAGCTTTTGAAGAAACTCAATTAGAAGAAGCTCAAAAGAAAAAAATAAGTCGAAAATATGTAAGTAGTTCAAGTGGAAGTGTATTTAATGATAAGATAACTTCTATTGATGAAACTATAAATAAAATAAAAAATCTTACAAGACTTACTAAAGAAGATAGTAAATTTGACGAAGAAAATATAAACAACCTTCCTACTAAATTTTTGTTTGAAAATTTGAGGTCAGGTTCAGAAGTTGAATATGATGGAAATGTAGTTATATTTGGAGATGTTAATCCAGGGGCTAAAATAACTGCCAAGGGAAATATCATGGTCATGGGGAGTTTTAGGGGAATGGCACATGCGGGAAAAGGTGGAAATAACTGTTTTTTAGCAGCACTTAAATTGTTACCCCTGCAAATAAGAATTGGAAATCTATTTGCAGTTCCTCCTGAAGATGCAAAAATGCTTACAAATGCTATTGTAAAGAGTAAAGATGGCGAAATAATAATAGACACATTCTAATAAATTAGGAGGATTATATGGGTAAAGTAATAGTTATAACTTCAGGTAAAGGTGGAGTGGGTAAAACTACCTCAACTGCAAATTTAGGAGCAGCTTTAACTAAACTGGGAAATAAAGTCATAGTTATTGATGGAGATATAGGGCTTAGAAATCTTGATGTAGTTATGGGGCTTGAAAATAGAATTGTTTTTGATCTTGTCGATGTAGTTGAAAAAAAATGCAAGACTAAGCAAGCTATGATAAAAGATAAGCGTTTTGAGGGCCTGTACCTTATTCCAGCAGCACAGACTAGAGATAAAGATGCAGTTAAGCCAGAACAGATGAAAGAATTATGCGATGAACTTAAAGAAGAATTTGATTATGTTATAGTTGATTGTCCTGCTGGTATAGAAAATGGATTCAAAAATGCCATAGCAGGAGCAGATGCAGCCATAGTAGTTACTACGCCAGAAGTTTCAGCGGTTAGAGATGCAGATAGAATAATAGGACTGTTAGAAGCTCATTTAGTACAAGATATAAATCTTGTTATAAACAGAATAAAGATGAATATGGTAAAAAATGGGGATATGCTTGATATAAATGATATTTTAGATATTTTAGGAGTAAACCTTATAGGGGTAGTTCCTGATGATGAGCATGTAGTAATATCTACAAATAAAGGAGAACCGGTTGTAGAATATAATGCTTCTCTAGCAGGAAATGCATATAGAAATATTGCCAAAAGATTGATGGGTGAAGAAGTAAAGTTTTTAAATCTAGATGTTCAAGAAAGCTTTTTTAAAAAGTTTCAAAAGCTTTTTCTAAACAAATAGATCTTTGAGGAAGGAAAAATGATATGTTAGGATTCATGCAAGCTAAAAACAAATCTAAAGATGTTGCTAAAGAAAGACTTAAACTTGTACTTATGCAGGATAAAGGAAGAATGTCTAGTGATATTCTTTCAAGAATGAAAGATGACATATTAATAGCAATAGAAAAGTATGTAGAGGTAGGAAGTGCTAATGTGGATGTAGAACTTACCAAAATGGAAAATGAATATGGCGAGCTTGTAAATGCTTTAGTTGCCAATATACCGATAAGGACAGTAAAATAAGAGGAATAAAATGGACAATACTTTAAATAAAAAGAAGATAGACTGGACACTGTTACTTCTTATAGGACTACTTTTTATTATAGGGATGGTTTTGATATCAAGCGCAACACAATTTGATAAAAGACGTCTTATAATGCAGGGAGGATCATTTTTTATTGGGATAGTGCTAGTGATTTTTTCGGGGTTAGTTGATTACAGAATACTAAATAGGTATGGAAAACAGCTCTATTTTATCAGTATAGCATTACTCCTACTAGTATATGTTCCGGGGCTTGGGAAATCTCAATTTGGAGCAAGATGCTGGATAAATCTTGGATTTATGGATTTTCAGACATCTGAAGCAGCAAAAATAACATACACCCTAGCGTATGCTTCTTTTCTTGAAAAACGTAAAAATAAGTTAAATGATTTATCTGAGATAATTCCAGCATTAGCATATCCGCTTCCGATTTTATTACTACTTCTTAAACAACCAGACTTAGGAGGAGTTATAGTTTTTGTATCTATAACTGCGGTATGTCTTTTTGCTACGGGGCTAAATCTTAAATTTATAATGAATTCACTATTAACTCTAGCTTTATCAACTCCTATAATATATAAGTTTATATTAAGAGATCACCAAAGAGTTAGGATAGATGCATTTCTTAATCCAGGAGACCCATCCTTTGAAGGTAATTTTCAAGTAATTCAATCTATGACAGCCATAGGTTCAGGTGGTTTTTTTGGTAAGGGACTTTTTAATGGCACTATAAGCCAATATGGGTTTTTACCAGTTACGGAAAGTGATTTTATATTTGCAGTACTTGGAGAAGAGCTTGGATTTGTTGGAATGGCAGTAGTAATATTACTATTTTTCATGCTACTTTCTAGAATATATTCTATTGCACAAAATGCAAAAGATTTTTATGGGACTCTAGTTGTATCAGGATTTTTAGGTATGCTTTTTTATCAAGTTTTTCAAAATATAGGAATGACTATGGGAGTCATGCCTGTAACAGGAGTTACACTTCCTTTTGTAAGTTATGGAGGAAGCTCAATGCTTACAACTATGATAATAATAGCTATAATAATGAATGTTTATAGCAAAGCACATTCAAGTTTTGCATATTAAATATATAAATATGAAAAAATATTTATAGTAAAATTAGGAACCGACCACCAAAGGTTAGAAATAATCTAACTAAGGGGGTCGGTTCGTTTTATTTTATTAAATAAGACTATGAGCGTGCTCAAGAACGTCCAATAGTAGTTTATAACAGTTGTCAACAGAGGATATTGATAAATGTTCATTAGGAGAATGAATGTCATAGATATTTGGACCAAATGAAATCATATCAATATCACCTAATTTTTCCTCAAAGACACCACATTCCACAGCCATATGTACGGCAGTTAATCTGGCTTTCTTTTTATAAAGGTGTTTATACCTTTCTGCAAATAATTTTTGAATTTTTGAATTGGAATTAAATTTCCACTCTGAATAATCATCCGTTATATAAATTACAGACTGTGTATGAGCTGAAATAAGCCTTAATTTATGAGTCAGGTTATATTTTTTTGAAGCTACAGAACTTCTAATCAAAGATTTAAAGTGAATATGGGAGTTCTCCGGATGTAATACTCCTAAGTTAATTGAAGTTTGAACAAGCCCTGGAATTTCTGAACTCATAGAATCGACACCGTTTGGATGAATATTAAGGATATATAATAAATTTTCTTTAGATACCATATTAAGCACTTTATGGCTATCATTTTCTAGTTGTTCTAAACTAATATTAATATTTTCATCTTTTATTTTATATTCATTTTTTAAAATATCATTCCAATCATCTAAAAGCTTAGCAAGTATTTCAGCTTCACCTTTTTTAATAGCTATTTTAGCAAAAGCTTCTCTTGGGATTACATTGTCTTTTGAACCGCCGTATATATCAAATATCTCGTATTTCAAAAATCTTTGAATATCATATAAAACTCTACCTAGTATGCATATGGCATTTCCTCTTCCTAGATGTATTTGAGTCCCAGAATGACCACCTTGGAGTCCCGTGACAGAAATTATAAATGTGTCATATTCTGTTTCAAGAAAGGTTTTTTCAATAGGAAGCACTATATCGCTTTTTATTCCGCCAGCACAACTTATTAAAAATTCTCCTTCATTTTCAGCATCTATATTTATTAAAGTTTTGGAATTAATTAAAGCTTTATCTAAAAATTTTGCACCTGTTAACCCTGTTTCTTCTTGAACGGTTAGAATTAATTCTATTGCAGGATGTTTTAAATTGTTAGAATCTAGTATAGCCATACCCATAGCTACAGCAATTCCATTATCTGCCCCAAGCGTAGTGCCATTTGCATATATTAAATCGTTTTTGACATTCCATTTTATTGGATCTGTTAAGAAATCGTGAGAAATAGCTTTGTTTTTTTCACAAACCATATCCAAATGTCCCTGAAGTGCAATGCTAGGAATATTTTCATATCCTAATGATGCAGGTTTTTTTATTACTATGTTAAATAGTTCGTCTTGATAATATTCAAGATTTCGCTCTTTAGCAAAATGGACCAAATAGTCACTTATTTGCTTTTCATTTCCAGACCCCCTTGGAATGTCAGATATCTCTCTAAAAAATTTAAAGACTTTTTTTGAAGAAAGTTTTTCAAAAGTTTTCATGCAATACCTCCCATTAATGATAATTCAATTAGTGATTAGCTGTATAAATAAATGATAACATATAGATAAAAAATAAGCTATTTTTATATTAAATCAGATTAAGTATTAAGGACATATTGACTTTGGGAATGGAAACAAGTAATATAAAAGTTGTTAAATAAAATCTTAGGATTTTGAATATAAATTTTCAATTATAGAAAAGAAAGGTTTTTATGGAAAAGAATTTGAGATTAGGCGATATTTTAGTTGAATATGGTTATATAACACATGAACAACTTACAGATGCCATAGAGCTTCAAAAAGACCAAAAAGGGAAGCGATTAGGTGAAATTCTTCTAGATAAATCAATAATAACAGAAGATCAACTTTTAAAAGCACTTTCTAGGAGACTGGATATAGATATAATTGATTTTAGAGAATTTCCTGTTGATGAAGATGCTGTAGAGCTTATTCCAAAAGCTTTATGCATAAAATATAAAGTTGTTGCAGTTAGCAAAGTAGCAAATCAAGTTATAGTTGCAGTTAATGATCCATTGGATTTTTATTCTATAGAGGATATAAAATCAATAATAAATTTTCCATGTAAATTTGTTATAGGAAAAAGTAAAGAAATTCTAGAAACTATTCATAGAAAATATTCAGAAATAGATGCTAAAAGAGCGGCTAAGATAGTAAATGTAAATAATGAAGTTGCGGATATAATAGAAAATATAGATGAGTTTAAAATAGAAGAAGATGACGATTTTGTACCTGTAGTGAATCTTGTGAATTCGCTTATTTTAAAAGGATATGCAGAAGGAGCTTCAGATATACATTTTGAACCTTTTGAGAAAGTTTTTAATATAAGGCTTAGGGTGGATGGACAGTTAATAGATTACATCGAACTTGAATCTGCTATATCAGCAGCAGTAACCGCTAGAATAAAAATTTTAGCAGACTTAGATATCGCTGAAAAAAGAGTACCTCAAGATGGTCATTTTAAGATAAAAATAGCTGGTAAAGAGGTTAATATAAGAGTTTCAACTATTCCTACGACTTATGGAGAAAAGCTTGTAATGAGATTTTTATCGCAAGCTTCAAAACTTGATTATCCAACACAATTTGGAATGAATGATGAAAACTATAAAAAAATCTCAAAAATATTATCACATCCTCATGGAATAATATATATAACAGGACCGACAGGAAGTGGAAAAACAACCACTTTGTATATGATGATTGAAAATATGGCTAAAGCCCCAATCAATATAAGTACTATAGAAGATCCTGTGGAGAGAGGAATTCCAAAGGTTAATCAAATACAAGTAAATAATCAGGCAGGCCTTACGTTTGAGAATGGATTAAGAGCACTTTTAAGGCAGGATCCAGATGTTATTTTAATTGGAGAAACTAGAGATGAACAGACTGCAAAAATTGCAGTAAGTGCAGCTATAACAGGGCATCTTGTTATGTCAACACTCCATACAAATGATTCTATAAGCACAATTGTAAGACTTATAGATATGGGGATAGAAAGTTATCTTGTTGCAAATTCTTTGGTAGGGATAGTAGCACAAAGGCTTGTAAAGAAAATATGTCCTTATTGTAAACAGGAGTATTATCCTTCAGAATCAGAAAAAGCTTTAGTACCAGATGTTGAAAAATTTTATAAAGGAGCAGGTTGTCATAACTGTAATAATACAGGATATAAGGGCAGAATTGCAGTTCATGAAATTTTAGAGATAGATAATAATATACGTAAAATGATTTCATCTAAAGCTAGAGTTGAGGACGTTTACAGCTATGTAACTGAGAATAATAAACTTAAGTTTATAAAAGATAATATAATAGAACTTATAAGGAATGAAACAACGACAATAGAAGAGTTATTAAGGCAAACTTCATTAACTATAGATATTTAGGAGATGTATATGATAGATATAAATGAGATTATAATGTATGCAAGAGAAAATAAGTGCTCTGATATTCATCTTACTTCAAAACTTCCGCCTGTATTTAGAAAAAATGGAGATATTTTTGTAAGTGATATGAAAGTTGAGCCAGGGGATATTGAAAGAATAATACTTTCAATGCTTAGTAAATCTCAAATAGAGAGTGTAAATACAAAAAGCGATTTAGACTTTTGCTATACACTTCCAAATGGATTAAGACAGCGGGTTAATATATATCATCAAAATAAGAGTATTTGCAGTGCTATAAGAATTCTAAATGACGAAATGCCTACATTTGAAAGTTTAAATCTTCCACCTGTTATACAAAAATTATCAAATGAATCAAGAGGGCTTATTTTAGTAACAGGGCCGACAGGAAGTGGAAAGTCAACTACTTTAGCTGCGATGATTGATTATATAAATAGGACTAGAAAATCACATATACTTACAATTGAAGATCCGATTGAGTATATGCACACTCACAAAAAATCTATTGTGCATCAAAGAGAAGTGGGAGAAGATGTGGACTCTTTTTCAAAGGCACTTAGAAGTGCATTACGAGAGGATCCAGATGTTATTCTTGTAGGTGAGATGAGAGATTTAGAAACTATATCAGCAGCTATTACAGCTGCAGAAACAGGACATTTAGTATTATCTACGCTTCATACAACAGGAGCAGCAAATACAATAGATAGAATTGTGGATGTATTTCCATCTCATAATCAGAGCCAGATTAGAGTGCAATTAGCTTCAGTGTTAAAAGGAGTAATAACCCAGCAACTTGTTCCGAAGGTAGATGGAAGTGGAAGGATTGGAGCCTTTGAAATAATGATAGGTACAGATGCAGTATTAAATTTAGTTAGAGAAAGTAAGTGCCACCAGATTAGTTCAATGCTTCAAACTGGAATGAAAGATGGAATGTGCAGTCTTAACTGGAGTTTAGCGAATATGGTATCTAAAAATATAATATCTATGGATCAGGCGTTAAAATGGGTAAGTGATAAAAATGAATTTTTTCAACTTTTAAATTAAATGTCATAAAAAAGTCATAAACATGATCAAAAATATATGCTATAATAAATTTAATAAAGAGTATAAATATACTTTCTAAAAGGACAATTATACTTCAAGTGAACGAGTAAAACAGGTGAAAGCCTGTGACGCAAAGCTAAAGGGTCTAAAGCAGGTGCCATGACAGCCAGTTGCATAAAAGGTATTTTGTAATACTTATTTTAGGCAAAGGAGGTTTTGCACAGAAATTAATATTTTTTAAATAATAATCTTGAATTATATTATTAAGTTTGTTTTTTTAGTAATTTTGGGGGAGGATATATGTTTAATTACAAAAAAAATATTAATAAAAAAGGCTTTACATTAGTGGAGATAATTGTAGTACTTGTAATTATAGCGGTGCTTGCAGCATCAGCAATTCCAACTATGATAGGGTTTGTAACAGATGCAAAGAAAAAAGCTGAAGTAGCAAATGCAAGAGCGGCATACATAGCTTGTCAGGCGGTCATTACTGAGGAATATGCTATGGGCAATTACAAGGATGAATATAAAGGAAAGTATTACCATATAGGAAATTTTTACGAAAACCCAGGGGGAACAGGCGGAAGTGCTTGGAGTGAAGATGCTAAGGAATTTCAGAAAAAACTTAGAAAATTGATTCCAGAGCAAGATATGAAAGATTCTTGGGTTAGAATAGATGAATGTACAGATGGTAAAATAGAGCAGATAACTTATGGCAATACTGGATTTAAGCTGAAAGATAAGACTTATCTTTCAATAACGATAAAGGCAAATGATTCAGTTGAATTTGGAGAAGTTGTAAGCTCTTAGAATACTAGATTTTCAGTATAAATTATTAATTGTATTGGATTATCTTTAATTAAAGATAAATAAAGCAAAACAGACGAAAGTCTGTGACGCAAAGCTAAAGGGTCTAAAGCGTTTGCTATGACAGCCAGTTGCCGTAAACATTTACGTAAAAAATCAAATGGGCGATATTTTTAATTTATTTGCTACGTGAAAGGAGCATATGGCATTTATGAAAAACTTAAGAAAAAATAAAAAAGGGTTTACATTAGTCGAAATTATTGTAGTACTTGTTATTATAGCTGTACTTGCAGCAGCAGCAATCCCAACAATGATAGGGTTTGTTGAAGATTCAAAAGGTAAAGCGGAGATTGCAAATGCTAGAGCGGCATATATAGCTTGTCAGGCAATTGCTACAGAAGAATATGCAGTTGATGGAAGTGTAGAATTTGGAACAGGTGCATATACTATAGGTGGAACAGCGCCATCTGGAAAAGATGATATACAAAAGAAATTAGATCAAATGCTAAAAGTAGATCTTAACAGTGCTAAGGTTACTGTTACTGAAGCAAATGGAAAAGTTTCTAAAGTAGTTTATTCAAGTGTGGCTAAGAATAGCAAATACTATGAAGTTACAATAGAAGATGGAAAAGCAGCTAAAGTTGAAAAGAAAGGAACTTCATCATCAAGTAACGGAAATAACGGAAACGGAAATGGACAGAGCTAATGCTATTTAAATAGTTTATAAAAAAGGGACATTCGCCCATGTCTCTTTTTTTGATACATATAAAATTTAGGAGAATTATATATGCCTGAGTATAGTTATGATGGGAAAAATATAGATGACAAGCATGTAAAGGGAAGACTTATAGCTAGAAATCAAGAAGATGTATACAAGCAGCTTAAGGAAAGTGGGATTTTTGCTTATAAAATAGAGCTTTTAGAAGAGTCAGATAGCAAAAACTTTAAACTTAAAGCAATCCAATTATCTGAGTTCTCAAGACAGGTAGGGACTATGCTTGAGGCAGGTGTGTCTATAATGAAGGCACTTAACATGATGAGCGAAAGAGAGACCAATGAAAAACTAAAGAAGGTTTATGGACATCTCCATAGCCTTGTAAATAGAGGAAATACACTTTCTGAGGCTATGGAAATGTGCGAAAACTCATTTCCAGAAATAATGGTAAATATATTTAGAGCAGGGGAAGCAAGTGGAAAGCTTGATAAATCAGCACTCAAAATGGCTATTTACTATGAAAAAGAACATAAGTTAAATACAAAAATAAAGAATGCTATGATATATCCAGTGTTGCTTCTTTTTGTAACGATTATAGTTATAATTGGTGTTTTTACTGTGGTACTTC